>NZ_DASTEP010000099.1:0-15620 GCF_035709525.1 Hymenobacter sp.
GGGAGGGGCCGGGGGTGGGGTCTCACAGTCGGCGAGCAATCCCACCTTTTTACCGTCGCTTTATGCAGTCGCCCACCATTTCTTCGTCACCAACTACCCGGTCTTACTGGGTGCATTGGCTCATCAAGCGGGTATTTGGCCAGATGGTCATCCCGGCGTACCAGCGGTGGTACGGGCTGGCGACGCTGCAAGCGCGGCAGCGGCAGTTGCAGGGCCTGCCGCCGGGCACGGCCGGCCGCACGGTGGCCGACTTGCTGGCGGCGCACGGCCTGCACCTGCTGCCGGGCTTCGAGTCGCACGACCTGAAACACGTGCTGCTGGGCTACCCCATGACGCCGGCCGACGAGCTGCGCCTCAAGGCCTTCATGCTGGGCAACGGCGACTGGTCCATCCCCAACCTGGCGCTGCTCGCGCTGGCCCTGCTCACCCCGCCCGAATGGCCCGACCTCTGGCAACACTACCACTGGGGCCGCCGCACGCCCTCTATCGTGCATTGGCGATTAGCCGATTACGCCACCCGCGACCTGACCGAGTTGCGCCGAATGCTGGGCACTGAGCGGCGAGCAGAGTCTTAGAACCACTACGCCACCCACGATGGCTCCAAGGCCGGGGCCGCATTCTAATCCTCAATCTATATGAAAGTCAAACTCATCCTGCCCGCCCTCACCGAAGCCACCAATCCCTACTGGCGGCCCATCAAGTACTCGCTTTTCCCGCCGCTGGGGCTGGCCACGCTGGCTGCATACCTGCCGCCCGACTGGGAAGCCGACCTGCAAGACGAGCACGTGGAAGCCCTGCGCCTTGACGATGCGCCCGACCTCGTCATCATCCAGGTCTGCATCACCAATGCCTACCGGGCCTACGCGCTGGCCGACCACTACCGCGCCCGCGGCAGCTACGTGTGCCTGGGCGGCCTGCACGTGACGAGCCTGCCCGACGAGGCCGCCCCGCACGCCGACAGCATCTTCCTGGGGCCGGGCGAAGAAACGTTTCCCGAGTTTCTGCGCGACTGGCGGGCCGGGCAGGCGCGGGCGCGCTACGTGTCCACGGCCGGGCGCTCGCTGGTGGGCGTGCCGCCCATCCGGCGCGACCTTATCAAGCGCACGCGCTACCTGGTGCCCAATTCGATAGTCGTGACGCGAGGCTGCCCGCACCACTGCGACTTTTGCTACAAAGACGCCTTTTTTGCCGGCGGCAAGTCCTTCTACACCCAAACTGTGGACGACGCGCTGGCCGAAATCGACCGCCTGCCCGGCCGCCACCTCTACTTTCTCGATGACCATTTGCTGGGCAACGTGCGCTTCGCGGCCGGCTTGTTTGAGGGGATGCGCGGCATGGGGCGGCTCTTCCAGGGCGCGGCCACCGTCGATAGCATCCTGCGCGACAACGGCCTGCTCGAAAAAGCCGCCCAGGCGGGCTTGCGGAGCTTGTTCGTGGGCTTCGAAACCCTGAGCCCCGTCAACCTAAAAGTCAGCAACAAGCCCCAGAACCTGGGCCGCGACTACGCCCAGGCCATCCGCCGCCTGCATGAGTTGGGCATTATGATAAACGGCAGCTTCGTGTTCGGGCTCGACGACGACCGGCCCGACGTGTTCCGGCGCACCGTCGATTGGGCGGTCGAGCAGGGAATTACAACCTCTACTTTCCACATTGCCACGCCGTATCCCGGCACGGCGCTCTTCCAGCGCATGGAAGCCGAAGGCCGCCTGCTGCACCGCCGCTGGAACGAGTACGACACCCGCACGGTGGTGTGCCAGCCCGGCCCGCACCTCACCGCCCGCCAGCTCAAAAACGGCTACGACCAGGCCTATAAAGATTTTTACAGCTGGGGTAATATCACGAAAGCTAGCCTCGTGCATGACACCTTGCACCATCAACTCAAGCACTTCGCCTACGCCGGCGGCTGGAAAAAATTCGAGCCGCTCTGGAATTTCGTCATCAAGTTCCGCCACCTCGACGCCATGCGCCCCCTGCTCGAAGCCATCCTGAGCAAAGTTAGCGGCACCAGCCCGCGCGGTGGGGTAGGGGCCGCGCCCACACCAGCCGGCAGCCCGGAGATGCTGCTGCCGCTGCCAGTGCTGCAATAGTCATTTTGAGAAGCTTCGCATGACGAGTGTCGAGACGCATCCTTGCGTCTCGTCATTGTTGGGCTTGCCTGACAGGAGACGCAAGGGTACGTTTCGACACTCGTCTGATGAAAAACTATAACCCCCTTATCTATAAAACCTATGCAACAACAAACCCTGGCCGCCCCCATCAAAAAACAGCTCACGCACGCCGAATGGCTGCGGCATAGCGTGGGCTGGACCCTGGCCTGCGTGGCTGTCTGGTACCTAGTTACTACCGCACTGGAAACGCTATTTGGCACCCACGGAGCCTGGTTTGGTACTACACTGCTGGGGGCCGCTGCTGCCGCGCACCTGCTGATATGGTATCAAGCTGTGTGGAGTAGCAGGCACACCGTGGCCGAATCCACCGAGCCTTTGTGGCTCAATATCGCTAGCACCTGCTGGCTGCTGGGGCTGATTCTCTTTCAGTTGGCTTGCCTGGTACTGGTGTTTCTGTTCTTGCTAATAGGTGCCAATGGTGGCATTATAAGGTAGTGTGCAACACGGCCGATTGCTAATCAATACTGAAACAACCTGTCTTTCTGAGCTAAGAAAAAATATGCATAACCCCTTCGCGAAGCCGCACACGCCGGGGCAATGGCTGCTGGGTAGCGTGTGCTGGACGTTGAGCTGCGTGGGGGCATGGGCACTACTCTGTGCAATAACTAAGTCAAAGTGGGATGGCCCATTGAGTATCCTAGCTAGCCTAATGGTGCAGGTGCTGCTCTGGTGGCGAGCAGTGCCGAAAGGACGAGCACTGCTTGAGCCGGCCACCTATTCCTGGCTGGTGATGCTCGGCTGGCAATGGTGGCTGCTGCTCCATGTGATGCTGGTAGTATCCTTTGTGCTGACAATCGGAGCAGCGATAATGACTTGGTTAGTAGTAAGCTGGCCAAGTGCTTGAAAAAATTGTAAACATCCTGTAGCCATGACCTTCGCCGACGTAAAAACCTACTTCCAAACCAACCAAGCCCGCTTCGCCGACCTCGCCTGGGACGACCCGCACCAACTCTCACTCACTCAAAAGCGCGCCATCAGCGCCTCGCTCCAAACCTTCCAGCGCGGCGAAGGCACTGGCGGCGACCACCTGCTGGCCCTGGCCGACCAGCTCGGCGATGCCGACTACGCGGCCGCCATGCGCCTCTTCATCCAGGAAGAAGAAGGCCACGCCGAAATGCTGGGCCAGTTTATGGACCGCCAGGGCATTCCGCGCCTGAAAAGCCACTGGCTGCACGAGATTTTCCGGGGCTTGGGCCGCCCGCTGGGGCTGGTGCACATGGTGCGCGTCATCCTCACGGCCGAGGTCGTGGCCACGGTTTACTACAAAGCCCTGTTCAATGCCACGTTTTCGGGGCTGTTGCAGCAGATTTGCCGCCGCATCCTGCTCGATGAGGAAATGCACCTCATCTACCACTGCCTGGCCGTGCGCCAGCTCTCGCCCCCACGCAACTGGCTGGGCGCGTGGTTTTGGCGGCAGTTCTATCGTGGCCTCATGGCCGGCACTGCCCTCACGGTGTATCTCAGCTACCGCCGCACCCTGCGGGCCGGCGGCTACGGGCTGGTGGGCTTCTGCGCGGCCATCCGCACCGAGTACGCCCGCGTGGAGGCCATGCAGCGCGGTACCGCGCCGCTGGCGGTGCGCGGCGGGCAGCCGGTGGCGACCGCCGCATCGGCCGGGCCGGCTGGGGCGTGGCAGTGGCCTAGCCTGAATGTAGCGCGGTGATTTGTGCCCTTCAGCTCCTACAGCCACTAATATCTCGCCCTCGCCGCCCGTGAACCTCACCCCCTAGCCCCCACTCCAAAAAAGAGGGGGGACTAGCTCTAGTTCTAGCTTTTAGAAACTATGGCTAAGGCTAAAAACTAGTCCCCCCTCTTTTTTGGAGAGGGGGCTAGGGGGTGAGGTTCACGGGCGGCGAGGGCTAGAAAACCCATTATTATGTCCTCCTCCCAAAAACACTGGCTCTACGGTGCCATCTGCCTCTTCTGCGTCGAAGTCTTCATCGCCGCCTTTTTGCACGACCGCCTCGTGCGGCCCTACGTGGGCGATTTGCTGGCCGTGGTATTCCTCTACTGCCTGGTCAAAAGCGTGGCCCCGCTGCCCGCTGGCCCTACAGTGGTAGGCGTGCTGCTGGTGGCCTACACGCTCGAAGCCCTGCAATACGTGCACCTGCTTCAGCACCTGGGGCTGGCGCACTCGCGCATCGCGGCCATCGTGCTCGGTAATCATTTTGAGTGGGTCGATATGCTGGCCTACACGCTGGGCGCGGGCTTGATTTGGGGCGCAGAAAGGCTGCGGGGCGTTTATCATCAGCGCTATGCGTAGGCTGCTATTCGCCGGCTTGTGGCCGCTGCCGCCGCTGGGTTTGCGCCTCGGGCTCACGCTGGCGGGCCTGGCCGTAGGCGTACTCAACTTGGTTTTTCTGGCCGAGATATGGCCGCATACGCCGGCCGCCGCCGTGACGCTGCTGGTACTGCTGTGGCTGCTGCTACTGGCGCTGCTGCCGCAGGTGACGGTATGGGCGTGGCGCTGGCTGCGCGCCTACGCGGGGCCGGGCTGGGTGCGGGTGCTGGCCACGGCCGCATTTTTGGGCGGCGCGGGCGTGGTGCTGCTGGGTTGGCTGGCGGTGCTGGTGGGCGGGCCGTTGTTCTTCCTGCACCGTAGCGGCTTATTGGGAAGTTATTTTTAGCTAGGTGTAGAGACGCAATATTTTGCGTCTTGCGTTGCTGAGTAACGTACCCTGACGCAAGACGCAAAATATTGCGTCTCTACACCTAGCCTTGCCCTGGTCAGCACCCATTAAGCACAGCGCGTTGGGGCGGTGGCCGGCCGGCCATTATATTGCTCACGCATCTGGTTTTTGCATTATGCCGCACGCGCACGCTCATCCCATTCCGTCGCCCAAAATGCTCTCGCCGCTGGGGCGCGGCATTGGCGCGCTTCAGCTGGCCAAAGAAACGGCTACTATCGTGCTGCTGGGTATCCCGTTTTTGCTCGACAGGCCGTTGCTGGTGCTGGCCACGCTGCCGGGGCTGGTGCTGTATTTGTTTCGGGGTGTGATGGTGTTCAGTAATATGCGCCGCCGGGCGGCCGTGTCTATCTGGGTGTTTACCTTGCTCGATGAACTGTGGGGCCTGGCCCTGTACCTGCGCACCGTGGACGCGCCCAAGCTGCAACAATTGCGCTACGTAAACTGGAGCTACCGCCTGGGTTTGGTGTTCTCGCTGGCCGCGCTGGCCGAAATCGGCTACCGCCGCTACCGCGAGCGTGCCCACCTGCGGGCACTGTTAAAAGCCGCGTAGCGTTGGGCTGGCAGGTATCTTTGCCGCTCCCCGCTTCCGCTATTTGCCGTTCATGGCCGACGAAAACACCCCACCCTCGCCCAACCGACCCAAAGTTGCCGCGCCTGCTCGCAAGGGCATTCGCCCCGGCCGGGGCACCCGCCGCCTCGTGCGCGTGGCCTGGACGACCTTTTTTATCGGCGTCGGCCTGTTTCTGGCGTATCCGCTGCTGGTTAAGAGCAACTTTCTGTTTCTCTTCGGTAAGTCTCCGAGCCTGGAAGAATTAGAAAATCCCAAGGTTGAGCAAGCTTCCGAAGTGTACACCGCCGATGGCGTGCTGCTGGGCCGCTACTTCCGCGAAAACCGCTCGCCGGTGCCGCTCAACCAAATGTCGCCCTGGCTCACCAGGGCGCTGATTGCCACCGAGGATGTGCGCTTTAAGGAGCACTCGGGTATCGACCCGCAGGCGCTGCTTTCGACGGTTTACTTCACGCTGCGGGGGAGCAAGCGGGGCGGCTCCACCATCAGCCAGCAGCTGGCCAAGAATTTGTATAAAATCCGGCGGGGCGAAAACCAGGGTGGCCTCAGCCACGTGCCCGGCGTGGGCACGGTAGTGGCCAAAACCAAGGAGTGGATGACCGCCGTGGAGCTCGAAAGCCGCTACACCAAAGAGGAAATCCTGCGGATGTACCTCAACACGGTGGAGTACGGCTCCAACGCCTTCGGCATCAAGGTGGCAGCCAAAACCTTCTTCAGCACCACGCCCGACAGCCTCACGGCCACGCAGGCTGCCACGCTCATCGGGGTGCTCAACAATCCCACGGCCTTCAACCCCAGGTTTCACCCCGTGGCCGCCACCCGCCGCCGCAACGTGGTGCTCCAGCGCCTGGGCCAGGCCGGCTACCTCAAGCCCGCCGAGGTGAAGGCGCTGCAAGCTGCGCCCATCGCGCTTGACTATCAAGTAGAAAAGCACGTCGATGGCCCCGATACCTACTTCCGCGGCGCCATCAGCCAGGCGGCCAATAAGTGGTGCGACGACCACGGCTACGACCTCTACCGCGACGGCCTGAAAGTGTACACCACCATTGATTCGCGGATGCAGGAGCACGCCGAAGAGGCCGTGGACCAGCGCATGAAGTCGCTCCAGCAGACCTTCGACAACTTCTGGCGCAACCAGCGCCAAAACCCCTGGGTGGATGAGGACGGCCACGAAATTCCGAACTTCATCGAAACCCAGATGAAGCGCACCGAGTCGTATAAAACGCTGGCCGCCCGCTACAAAGGCCAGCCCGCCCGCCTCGATTCGGCTCTCAATGCCAAGCGCCCGATGAAGGTCTTCACCTGGAAAAAGCAGGACCATGACACCACGCTCGTTATGTCGCCGCTCGATTCGCTGGCTTACTACAAGCACTTTCTGCAAGCCGGCATGATGACGATGGACCCCTACACCGGCTCCATTAAGGCCTGGGTGGGCGGGCTAGACTACCGCTTTTTCCAGTACGACCACGTGCGGCAGGGCAAGCGGCAGGCCGGCTCTACCTTCAAGCCCTTCGTGTACCTCACGGCGCTCGACAACGGCTACTCGCCCTGCGACCGCATCCGCGACCAGCGCGTGACCATCAACTACATCGAAGACGGCAAGCCCATGGAGTGGCAGCCCGCCAACGTCACCCGCGAATATACCGGCACCAACATGACCCTGCGCCACGCGATGGCGCGCTCGGTGAACTCGGTAACGGCCCAGCTCACCGAGAAAGTAGGCTGGGGCAAGGTGGCGCAGTACGCGCACAAAGTAGGCATTACCAGCCCGTTGCTGTCGGTGCCGAGCATCGGCCTGGGCTCGGGCGGCGACGTGAGCGTGTACGAGATGGTCGATGCCTACTCCACGTTTATGAACAGCGGCTTCCGCTCCACGCCGCGCCTCATCACCCGCATCGAAGACCGCCACGGCAACGTATTGCAGCAGTTCGACCCGGTGCAGAAGCGCGCCATCTCGCCCGAAACGGCCTGGCTGATGACCTACATGCTGCGCGGCGGCATGGAAGAGCCCGGCGGCACCTCGCAGGCGCTCTGGGATTTCCCCGACCTCTGGCACAAAGACAACCAGATTGGCGGCAAAACCGGCACCACCTCCAACTACTCCGACGGCTGGTACATGGGCCTCACCAAAGACCTGGTTTCGGGCGTGTGGGTGGGCGGCGAAGACCGCAGCATCCACTTCCTACGCTCGCAGCAGGGCGAGGGCGGGCGCATGGCGCTGCCCATTTTCGGCCGCTTCATGGAGAAGGTGTACCAGGATAAAAAGCTGAATTACGACTACGGCCCCTTCCCCAAGCCGCCGCCCACGCTCAAGCGTAAGTACGTGTGCTACACCGAGTACGAGCCGCGCCGCCGCCGCGCCGAGGCCGTCGACAGCATCAGCGCCGACAACTTATTGGAGCAGTTGAACGGTAAAAGCGAGGAAGATAAAGCTTCCGATTAAATCCGTTTTGTTGAAAAACGTCTGTCATGCTGAACGCAGTGAAGCATCTCTATCGCATCGTCTGGGCTGTGTTCCAACGGTGCGGTAGAGATGCTTCACTGCGTTCAGCATGACAAACGTTTTCCAAATCCGTACCAAAATACCAACCACTAACCCCCGCATGATTAAGACCGTAATTTTTGACATGGATGGCGTCATCATCGACACCGAGCCCGTCCACCACCACGCCTTTTTCACGCAGTTCGGCGAGCTCAATATTCCCGTTTCGGAAGCCGAGTACGCCACCTTTTTGGGCAAATCGACGCGCAACGTATTCCAGCACTTAAAGCAGAAATACCAGCTCACCCAGGAAATCGACGACCTTCTCAAGCGCAAGCGCGAGATTTTCAACGAGCGCTTCGACACCGATGCCGACCTCGACCTGCTGCCCGGCGTGCGCGCCCTCATCGAAGACCTGCACGCGCACGGCGTGCAACTGGTGCTGGCCTCCTCGGCCTCTAAGGGCACGATTGCACGGGTATTCAATCGCTTCGGGCTAGCGCCCTATTTCACGCACCTCGTCAGCGGTGAAGACTTTGCGGAGTCGAAGCCCAACCCCACCATTTTCCTACACGCCGCCGAAGTGTCGGGCACGCCGGTAGGGGAGTGCATCGTCATCGAAGATTCTTCCAACGGCGTGGCGGCGGCCAAGGCGGCGGGCATCTACTGCGTGGGCTACGCCAGCGAGCACTCGGCGGGGCAGGACTTGCGGCAGGCCGACGTGGTTATTCGGGATTTCTCAGAGCTGTCGGCCGAGCGGGTGAAGGAATTGGCCTAAGCTCAATGAGTACCATCTAGTTGGCGCTGCATATCTTGGCCAAAGGTCCACAACTCACTGATTGGCACTACACCGCGTTTGTTTTTCGCTATCTTTTTGCCTTCTTTGGTAAATAGAAATGGATAGCAGGCCAGTCCTTGATTGCCAGATAAAGCGCTTATTTCCTGCTCCCAACCCTTCCAGCGCAGGTCGTGGTAGTAGTCGGCAAGATTTCCGGAGAAGCAAAAGATAAGAAAATCAGAATAGCTTTTGTCAAGAGGCTGCCAATGCAAGCTCTCCGGTGCGAAATAGAATATTTTGCCTACTGATTCTTGACCAAAAGCTCCCGCATTAATAGCGTAGAATCCGCCGAGCACGTCATCAGCTACTAGTAAGAAACCCCGCTGCTTGCCGTTGTTCCAGCCCATGAGGTCACGGTCAAGTGCTGGGCTGCCCGAGCCCAAAATGCGTACCCAGCCGTTATCCACCAAGATGCCGCCGGTTTCGTAGATAACAGCGCCCATCGGTGACCGGGTTGTTACCTGAGCAGCCAGCAAAGCACTATCGGCGCGGGCAGGTATTTTGGGTAGCACTTGGACCTTGTTTGTTGCTTGCTTAATCCAAGAGCTTACTAAGTCCCAGCCAGGCTCTTCTCTATTAATTAACTCTCGTAGTGAGCGTTTAGACATTTGCTGCGCTTGCGTAGAGAATGGCCAAGCTAAGCCGATAAAGAAGAGGAAGATGAAAACGCTGATTATCCGCTTCATTGCTGAATAATTATTGGCTTGCTTCAATGCAAAGATGCCCGACTGGTACCTAACCAGTCGGGCATCTTGTTGCTGAGTAATTTTCTAAACTACTGGCTTACGATAGGCGTAGCCGTGCTGGCCGTAACCGGGGCCGCGTGGCCGTGGGTAGAGGTAGTGTAAGCCGGGCAAGTGCTGCGGCGGCTGCAAGCACCCAGGCCAAGCGTAGCGGCACCGAGGGCCAGGATAAGCAGCTTTTTCATGGAGAAATCAAGAATGAATTGTGATGTTCTGGTTTCAAAGATAGGAAAAAGCGAGCAGCCCGCCGCCATCACTTCATACAGTTTCTATAAAACGCAACGCCCGGCCCGCAGTTGCGCGAGCCGGGCGTTTTATAACGCAACTGTTATAGCTACTACTGGCTTACTACCGAGGTAGCCGTGCTGGCCGTAACCGGGGCCGAAGCGGCTTTGGCCGACGAGTAGGCGGGGCAAGTGCCGCGGCTGCACGAGCCAAGGCTGAGGGTAGCGGCGCTGAGGGCGAGGATAAGAACCTTTTTCATAAAAATAGAAATGTAAAAAATGGATTGGGTTGTTGTTTCTACTTCAAAGGTAAGTGCGAAAAAGGCTTACTTGGTTCAAAGAAACAGGACAAAATCCAGTTTTATTGCATTTTATAGAAATAGTACTTTTTCGCCTTTCCAAATTACTAACGCAGAAACAGCTTACGCAGTATATCCGAGAATTTTTAACATGCTTGCGGCCTCTTGCTTGGGCGCAAAAACCCAGTCGCTGAGCGTGCCATCCTCGGCGCGGTCAAGGATGACGTGCTTGGGGGCCGGGATGAGGCAGTGCTTGAGGCCGCCGTAGCCGCTGAGGCTTTCCTGGTAGGCGCCGGTGTGGAAGAAGCCCACGTAGAGCGGCTGGCCGGTGGCAGCCTCCTGGCGGGCGGGCTGGAGCTGGGGCAGGAAAGTCTGGTAGATGTGTTTCTCGGCGTTGTAGTAGTCCTGCGAGTCGCAGGTGAGGCCGCCGAGCTGAATCTTGCGGTAGGGGCGCTGCCAGCCGTTGAGCGCCAGCATAATAAAGCGCTGGTTTAGGGCCCAGGTATCGGGCAGGTTAGTGATAAACGAGCCGTCAATCATGTACCAGAGCTCCTTGTCGTTTTGCAGCTTCTCGTCGAGAATCGAGTAGATGGTAGCGCCGCTTTCACCTACCGTGAAAATGCCAAACTCGGTGAAGATATTGGGCTCGGGCACGCCCTCCTCGGCGCAGATGCGCTGGATGGTGCGCAGAATCTCGGCAATCATGTACGGGTAGTCGTACTCGGGCTGAATCGAGGTCTGGATGGGCAGCCCGCCGCCGATGTCGATGGTGGTGAGCGTAGGGCAGATTTTGCGCAGCTCGCAGTACTTGTGAATGAAGCGCGAGAGCTCGGTCCAGTAATAGGACGTGTCCTTGATGCCGCTGCTGATAAAGTAGTGCAGCATATTGAGCTCAAAGCGCGGGTCTTCCTTGATGCGCTGCTCGTAGAGCGGCACCGCGTCGGCGTAGCGAATGCCCAGGCGCGAGGTATAAAACTGGAAGCGCGGCTCCTCATCGGAGGCCAGGCGCAGGCCGAGCTTTACTTTCTTGCCTTCCTGAACATGGGCGTGGTAGTATTCGATTTCGCCCGGCGAGTCGAGAATGGGCAGGCAGTTCTCGAAGCCATCGTTGAGTAGGGCGGTGATGTCGCGCTTGTACTCCTCGGGCTTGAAGCCGTTGCAAATGATGTACTTATCCTTGCCAAACTTACCCTGCTCGTAAAGCGAGCGGATGATGCTGATGTCGAACCACGACGAGGTTTCGAGGTGCACGTCGTTCTTGAGCGCCTCGTCGAGCACGAAGCGGAAGTGCGACGACTTGGTGCAGTAGGCGTAGGAATACGAGCCGGTGTAGCCGGTGCTGGCGATGCCGTCGGCAAACCAGGTTTTGGCCCGCTGAATCTGCGAGCTGATTTTAGGCAAGTAGCTGAGGCGCAGCGGCGTGCCGTGCTTTTCTACCAGCGCCATCAGGTCGATGTCGTGGAAAAAAAGCTCGTTGTCGCGCACCTGAAAGTCGGCGTTCGGGAAGTCGAAGGTTTGGGTGATGAGGTCCTGGTAGGTATCCATTTAAAGGAGTAGATTAAAAAACGAGTGTCATTGCGAGCGCAGCGCAGCAACCGCACCCGAAAAGTGGCGCTTAGCCGGGGCGATTGCGGCGCTACGCTCGCAATGACAAGGATTTTTCCGACCTTTACGGTGGGCGGCTCAAAAGTACCGCCGGGGGCCGAAAAGAGTTCGGCCCTACGCATCGGCCCAGTGGGGCAGAAAGCGACATGGCTACGGCGCCCGCGCGCCGCAAGGCAGCGCTCGCCAGCCGCTTAGCGGCCTGGCGGTACGATGCCGCCGCCCGTGTTACGCTTTCTTTTCCCACCCATGACCAAGATTAAGCTTTTAGAAGTCCGCTCCGAACTCGGGGCCGGCACCCGCGGCTCCAGTATGGGCCCCGACGCCCTGCGCGTGGCCTGCCTCAACAAGGGCTCCGATTATTTCCGGCGCTACAATTCGGTAGTAGTGCCCGACCTCAACTACGCGCTGTTCGACAAAAACCTCTTCGAGCACGCCCGGCACATCGATGCCATTTACACCGTGCAAAAAAGCATTGCCAGCGCCGTGGAGCAGACGCTGCGCTTCGGCGAGTTCCCCTTGGTGCTGAGCGGCGACCACAGCAGCGCCAACGCCACCATCGCGGGTATCAAGGCCGTGTATCCGAATAAAACGCTGGGCGTCATCTGGATAGACGCGCACGCCGACATTCACTCGCCCTACACCACGCCCAGCGGCAACGTGCACGGCATGCCCCTGGCCGCCGCCCTCGGCGAAGACAACCGCCCCTGCCAGCGCAACCAGCCCGATGCCGACACCGAATTCTTCTGGCGACGCCTCCAAAACCTGAGCGAGCCTGGCCCCAAGCTGCGCCCCGAGCACTTGGTATACGTGGCCGTGCGCGACACCGAGGAAGAAGAAGACGCCCTCATCGACCGCTTGGGCATCAAGTGGATACGGGTACCCGAAATCCAGGAGAAGGGCACCCGCCAGTTGGCCCGCGAAATTTACGAGCACCTGCGCTTCTGCGACCTGGTTTATATTTCCTTCGATGTCGATAGCCTCGATGCCAGCTTTAGCCGGGGCACCGGCACGCCGGTGGCCGATGGCCTCTACCTCTCGGAAGGCGAAAACCTGTGCCAGGACTTGCTGGAAAACGAGCGCGTAGTGTGCTTCGAGATGGGCGAGATTAATCCCACGCTCGACCGCGAAAATACGATGGCGGAGAATGCGTTTAACATCCTGGAAAAAGCCACCGACGCCATCGAGCGCGGGCTGCGCATGCGGGAGGTGCTGAGCAACGTGCGGTAAGCGCTGGCCGCAGTTTAGCGCGTAGCGCGCAACTGCTGGCCGACCAGTGGGGCGAGTCTCCAGACTCGCGTCGTTGAGGCGACCGGGGCGGGCGTTGGTGCCGCTTCGCGGCAGTGAGTTTGGAAACTCACCCCACTGGTCGGCCAGCAGTTGCGCGCTGCGCGCTAAACTGCGGCCAGCGGGCCACTACCTTTGCGCTCGTGCAACAGCTTGAACAAACCCTCAAAACCGCCCTGCAAGCCGCCGCGCAGGCCGTTTTCAACCAGCAGATTCCCGCCGCCAGCCTCGTGCTCCAGCCCACGCGCAAGGACTTTGCCGGCAGCTTTACCCTCGTCACGTTTCCGCTCACCAAGGCCTTCGGCAAAGGCGCTGAGCAACTCGGCCAGGCCCTGGGCGAATGGCTGAAAGCCAACGAGCCCGCCGTGGCCGACTACAACGTGGTGAAAGGCTTCCTGAACCTCGAAATCGCCGACGCCGAGTGGCTCAAGCTCTTCACCGCGCTCAGTCAGCAGCCGGCCGGCGCGCCCGTGCCCTTCGACGGGCCCAAAAACGTGGTGGTTGAGTACTCGTCGCCCAATACCAACAAGCCCCTGCACCTGGGCCACCTGCGCAATAACTTCCTGGGCTACAGCGTGGCCGAGATTCTGAAAGCCACCGGGGCCACCGTCACGAAGGCCAATCTGGTGAACGACCGGGGCATCCACATCTGCAAGTCGATGCTGGCTTACCAGCGCTTTGGCCAGGGCGAAACGCCCGAGAGCGCCGGCATCAAGGGCGACCACCTGGCGGGCAAGTACTACGTGCTGTTCGACAAGCACTACCGCGAGGAAATCAAGCAGCTCGAAGTCGAGGGCGTGACGACCGAAGTAGCCAAAAAGCAGGCCCCGCTCATTCTGGCCGCCCAAACCATGCTGCAACAGTGGGAAGCCGGCGACGAGGAAGTGATGGCCCTCTGGCACCGCATGAACGGCTGGGTCTACGACGGCTTCAATGCCACCTACGCCAACATCGGCGTCGATTTCGACAAGTTTTACTACGAGTCGGGCACCTACCTGCTGGGCAAGGAGCGGGTCGAGGAAGGCCTGGCCAAGGGCGTGTTTTTCCAGAAAGCTGATGGCTCGGTGTGGGTCGACCTCACGGCCGAGGGGCTGGATGAAAAGCTCGTGCGCCGCGCCGATGGCACCAGCGTCTACATCACGCAGGACCTGGGCACGGCCGAGCTCAAGTACCAGGATTTTCACTACGACAGCAGCGTCTACGTCATCGGCGACGAGCAAAACTACCACATGCAGGTGCTGCGCGCCATTCTGCAAAAGCTGCAAAAGCCCTACGCCGACGCCATCTACCACCTCAGCTACGGCATGGTCGACCTGCCCAGCGGCAAGATGAAAAGCCGCGAAGGCACCGTAGTCGATGCCGACGAGCTGGTGGCCGAAGTAGTGGCCGCCGCCGAAGCCGCCACCCTCGAAAAAGGCAAAACCGAGGGCCTCAGCGACGAAGAGCTGGCCGGCCTCTACCACACGCTGGGCCTGGGCGCGCTGAAATACTACCTGCTGAAAGTAGACCCCAAGAAGCGCATGCTCTTCAACCCCGCCGAGTCGGTGCGGCTCGAAGGCGACACGGGACCGTTTGTGCAGTACTCCTACGCCCGGATTTCGGCCATCCGCCGCCGGGCCGTGGAGCAGGGCGTGGCCGACGTTACCGATTTCAGCCAGCTAACCGAGCTACAACCTACCGAGCAGGAGTTGATTCAGCAGCTAGCCGGCTACGCGGGCACGGTGGCCGAAGCGGCGCGCACGTTCTCGCCAGCCGTGGTGGCGCAGTACGTGTACGAGGTAGCCAAAAGCTACAACCGCTTCTACACCGAAGTGCCGATTTTCGGCGAAGCCGACGCCGTGAAAAAAGCCTTCCGCGTGGCCTTGTCGGCCAAAACGGCCGCTACCATCAAGGCCAGCCTCGGCCTGCTCGGCATCGCCGTGCCCGAGCGCATGTAGCCTTTAAGCGTGCAAGAATAAATAAGTGTCATGCTGAGCGTAGCGAAGCATCTCTGCCGCACCGTTCGGGTGCCGCTCGATAGAGATGCTTCGCTACGCTCAGCATGACACTTTAGCTTATTACTAATCAGATCAATATATGAAAAGCGTAGCAGTGTACTGTGGCTCCAGCAGCGGCAATAAAGAAGAATACACCCAACAGGCCCAGGCGATGGGCCGCGAGCTGGCCCGGCGCGGCCTCACGCTCGTGTACGGCGGCGGCTGCGTAGGCCTCATGGGCGTCATTGCCGATGCCGTGCTGGCCGAGGGCGGCCGGGTTATCGGCGTCATCCCGCAGTTTCTGGCCGATAAGGAGGTAGCGCACAAGAGCTGCACCGAGCTGCACGTGGTCGAAACCATGCACCAGCGCAAGCTGCTCATGGCCGACCTCGCCGATGGCTTCGTGGCCATGCCCGGCGGCTTCGGCACGCTCGAAGAGCTGTTTGAGGTGCTGACCTGGGGCCAGCTGGGCTTGCACCGGAAGCCCGTGGGTTTGCTCAATACATTGGGCTTCTACGACAGCTTACTCGGCCTGCTCGACCACATGAGCGCCGAGGCGTTTTTGCGTTCCGAAAACCGGGAGCAGGTGCTGCAAAACACCGATGCCGCCGCCCTGCTCGACGCCATGACCAGCTACCAGCCCCCGCGCCTGGAGAAGTGGCTGACGCCCAGCACGACCTGAGTAGGGTTGGTTTAATGAAAACTACCCGTCATGCTGAGCGGAGCGCAGCGCAGCCGAAGCA
>NZ_DASTEP010000100.1:0-7768 GCF_035709525.1 Hymenobacter sp.
GGGGGAGCCGACCGCAGGCAGACGTTGTTGGGCGTCAGGCTCCCCCTCTTTTTTGGAGAGGGGGCCGGGGGGTGAGGTGCCCCGCGCCGGTGGCGCTTGTTTAAGTACCAGATTTTTAATGCGCTTACTATACGCTATCCAGGGCACCGGCAACGGGCACCTGAGCCGGGCCCTGGACATTGTGCCGCTGCTGCAACGCCGCTGCGACCAGCTTGATATATTGGTGAGTGGCTCGGCCGCCGAGCTGCCGCTGCCCTTCGCCGTGAAATACCGGGTGCCCGGCATGGGCTTTTTGTTTGGCAAAAAGGGTGGCATCAACTTCGCCAAGACCTTCTGGCAGTTCAATTCGGCCACCTTTCTGCGCGATATTCATCAGCTGCCAGTGGCCAGCTATGATTTAGTTATCAGCGACTTCGAGCCTGTGAGCAGCTGGGCCTGCCAGCGGCGCGGGGTGCCCTGCGTGGCCCTCAGCCACCAGAGCGCCGTGCTGCACCCCGCCGCCCCGCGCCCCAAGCGTCCCGACCCGGCTGGGCGGGCCGTGCTGCGGCACTACGCGCCCAGCACGGCGCAGTACGGCTTTCATTTTCAGGAATATGCGCCGGGCATCGCCACGCCCGTTATCCGGCAGCAGGTGCGCGCGCTGGTGCCCACCAACGAGGGGCACTACACGGTGTACCTACCCGCTTTTGCCGAAGAGCTGTTGGTGAAGCACTTGCGCTACGTCAGCAGCACTACGCGCTGGGAGGTGTTCAGCAAGCACAGCACCCGGCCCGCGCAGCACGGCAACGTGCGCGTGTGGCCCGTGAGCGGCCCGGCCTTTCTGGACAGCCTGCGCCGGGCGGCGGGCGTGCTCTGCGGGGCGGGCTTCGAGACGCCTGCCGAGGCGCTGTACCTGGGCAAAAAGCTGCTGGTAGTGCCCATGAAGCAGCAGTATGAGCAGCAGTGCAACGCCGCCGCCCTGGCCGCAATGGGCGTGCCCGTCATCCGCGGCTTCAAGCCCAAGCACCTCGCCGTGCTCGACCAGTGGCTGCACCAGGGCCAGCCGGTGCCCGTCGATTATCCCGACCAAACGGCCGCTATTCTGGACCGCTTGCTGCATGAGCAGTTGCCGAGTTTACAGCGGGAGGTTCTGACTGGGCTTATATCGGTGTAGAGACGCATCCTTGCGTCTCGACGTTGTTCAGCGTAAGCTATGTACCTGACTATGAAGGTGGGTCATGCTGAACACAGTGAAGCCTCTCTACCGCTTCGTTCAAGCTGTCTAACGAGGCGATAGAGATGCTTCACTGCGTTCAGCATGACACTCGTTTACAAGACTTTTTTTTGAATCTATCTTTTTCCAATTGCTTTTCCTGCATTTCCGCTATGAATTCGTCCCTCCCCGACCCGCTGCCGCCGGCTTTCTTCCCCGCCTCCGCCCCTGCCGACCTCACCCGCGCCGCGTTCGGCCCCGATTTCCGCTGGGGCGCGTCGGCCGCCGCCTACCAGACCGAGGGTGCCTGGAAAACCCACGGCAAGGGCCGCAGCATCTGGGACGATTTTACGGACCGCAGCGGGCGCATTAGCCGCAACGAAGACGGGCGCGTGGCCGCCGATTTCTACCACCGCTACGAAACCGACCTCAACCTGGCCCGCAGCCTGGGCATGAGCGCGTTTCGCTTCTCGGTATCGTGGCCGCGGGTGCTGCCCGAGGGCACCGGGGCCATCAACCGCCACGGCCTGGGCTTCTATGACCGGCTGGTCGATGCCTGCCTGGCGCGCGGCCTCGAGCCCTGGCTCACGCTCTACCATTGGGATTTGCCCAGCGCCCTGCAAGCCCGCGGCGGCTGGACCAACCGCCAGGTAGTAGGCTGGCTCAGCGAGTATGCCGAGGTGATGGCCCGCCACCTCGGCGACCGCGTGCAGCACTGGATGGTGCTGAATGAGCCCATGGTATTTGTGGGGGCCGGGCACCTACTGGGGCTGCACGCGCCGGGGCGGCGCAGCCTGGGCGCGTTTTTGGCGGCGGCCCACCACGCGGCGCTGGCCCAGGCCGAGGGCGGGCGGGCGCTGCGGGCGCTGCTGCCCGCGTCGGCCCGCATCGGCACCACGTTTTCGTGCTCGCAGCTTACGCCCCGCACGCCGGGCAACGCCCGCGACGAGGCCGCCACCCGCCGCACCGACGCCCTGCTCAACCGCTTTTTTGTGGAGCCGACCCTTGGCCTGGGCTACCCGCTGGCCGAGCTGCCGCTGGTGGCCTGGCTGCTCCAGCGCTACCACAAAAGCGGCGACGACCAACTGCTGAAGTTCAATTTCGACTTCTGGGGCATCCAGAACTACACCCGCGAGGTGGCGCGCGCGGCCCCGTGGCTGCCGCCGCACTGGGCGGCCCTGGTGCCGGCCAAGCAGCGCGGCGTACCCACCACCGACATGGGCTGGGAAGTCTGCCCTGAGTCCATCTACCACATGCTCAAGCAGTACGCCGCCTATCCCGGCGCGCCACAGTTGGTTGTCACCGAAAGCGGCTCGGCCTTTCCCGACGAGCTGCTGCCCGGCCGCGTGCCCGACGCCGCCCGCCGCGCCTACCTGCAAGCCGCCATTGGGCAGGTGCGCCGGGCGCAGCTGGAGGGCGTGGACGTGGGCGGCTACTTCGCTTGGTCGCTCACCGACAACTTCGAGTGGGCGCAGGGCTACGCGCCCCGCTTCGGTCTCATCCACGTCGATTATGAGACCCAGCAGCGCACCATCAAGGACTCGGGGCTGTGGTACCGGGAGTTTTTGGGCGGCGCGCCGCCGAAGGCCGGGCGGGTGAAGGTAGCCGGTGAGGCCAGCGCCGCGCAGTAGCGCGGGCAACTTTTTCTGGTTGAAAACTGTATATTTGCCAAAGGAGTGGAACGTTTCGGACGCTTAAGAGGAGGACGCGCTTTCAGGCGCGGTGCATCGCTCGCCACTCGATAGAAGAAAGTCAGTCGCTTAGGCGGCTGGCTTTTTTTTATACATCGTAACCAGAGCTAGTTGCTGGCGGCCGGGGCGCCATTCCACAATGGCGACGGTAGTACCAGTCGCGGTTTCCCGCTGCATTTCTATGCGCGGCTGTTTACCCGGCTTGGCCTGCCCGGCGCGCACGGCAGTTGGCTGATGCAGCCAGTTGGCCAGGTCCAGCAGGTCGGTCTCGATTATTGGAATCTGTCTGCGGGCTATTTCGGCTTTGGCTTTTGCTATTCCGTGTTGCGCTAAGGTGTGCCGAATACTGTCACTTTCAACAAGTAGCTCGTACACCTGACTGCCTTCATTCAGAATAGCTTTTACTGCCTGCGCTGTTGCTTCGGTGAGTAATCCAAACCTACAAAAGCCTTTAATTGCGTTACCAGCTGTTTTTTGCGTGTAGTAGAGCAGTTCTGCAAGAGTAGTAAATTCGTAATGCATAGAGCAGGGGTTAGAATATACTCATATAAATAGTCGTTGGCGTTTAAGTTAGGCTCGCGCTACCACATATCGCACAGAATGCTCGTCTGGCCGTAGGTTTGCCCGATGAATATAGGCCAATGGGTTTCGGATGCGCTCGAATGGGCCGACACGCGCATCACGCGCGCGGCGGCGCGGCTGGGGCGCCTGCGGCCCCTGCACCTCGACGTGTACCGCAGCTACGGCACCCCGCACCGCTTTTACCTCAAGGGCCGCCTGCTCGCCGACCGCGGCCTCACGCCCCAGACCGAGGCCGACTCGCCGTGGCGCAATTTCCAGGCCATGTACCGGCGCTTCAACAGCCGCGAAATACCTAAGGCCCAGATAGTAGTAGAGCTGCCCGGCGGCCTCGACGCCTACGCCACCACCGACAAGGCCGGCTACTACACCCTGGCCCTCGACCCGCCCCAGCTGCCCGCGCCCACCGACTACCTCTGGTACCCGGTGCCGGTGCAGGTGAGCCGGCTGCCCAAGCGCTTCCGGGGCCTGGATGGCACCATTAAGGGCACGGCGCAGGTACTGATTCCGCCGCCCACGGCCGAATTCGGGGTGATTTCCGACCTCGACGATACGGTGATTGTGACCCGCGCCACCCACATTTTGCGGATGCTGCGCACGGTGCTGTTTCGCAACGCGCACTCGCACGAGCCGCTCTCGGGCGTGGCGGCGTTTTACCAGGCCTTGCAGCTCGGGCTGAGCGGGCAGCCCGACAACCCGTTTTTCTACGTCAGCTCCTCGCCCTGGAACCTCTACGACGTGCTCGAAGACTTCCTGCGATTGCGCGGCATTCCGCTGGGGCCCATGCTACTGCGCGACTCGCTGCTGAGCGGCCCCAAGCGCGGGCCGGGCGATGTAAGCAGCGGCAATGACTCGCTGCATCACGGCCACAAGCTCAAAGAAATCAAACAGCTACTGGATACCTACCCGCACCTGCCATTTATCCTGCTCGGCGACAGCGGGCAGCACGACGCCGACATCTACGCCGAGGTAGTGCGCCAGCGGCCGGGCCAGGTCAAGGTCATCTACATCCGCGATGTGGGTTTGCCCGCGCGGCTGGAGGTAGTCGCGCCCGTGGCGCTGGCCTTGCAGAACGAGTTTAAAGTAGAAATGCTGGTAGTGCCCGATTTTCTCACCGCCGCCCGGCACGCGGCCGGGTTGGGGCTGATTACGCCCGAAGGGCTGGCCGGCGTGGAGGCGGCCAGCCGCGAGCAGTAGCGCCGTAGCGCGAACTTTGTACCTTCTCCTTTTTTCCCCGTGGCTCAATCCGTTCAAACTCTACTCCCATCCTGGCGCACGGTGCTGCGCGTGAGCTTGCAAACGGCGGCGGCCTTGTTTCTGCTGTCGGTGGTGTGGGTGCTGCTCTACCGCTGGGTGCCACCGCCCGCCACCTGGCTGATGCTCGACCGCCGCGCCCACGCGCCGGTGGGCCACGGCTACTACGGCATCCAAGCCGATTCGCGCCACGCCAATTACCGCTTTTGCACCCTTGATGAGGTATCGCCCAGCATCCCGCTGGCGATGGTGGCTGCCGAAGACCAGCGCTTCCTGATTCACCACGGCTTCGACATGGATGGCATGTGGCAGGCCGCCAAGTACAACTGGAACCGCGGCGAGGGCAAGCCCGTGCGCGGCGGCTCCACCATCTCGCAGCAGGTAGCCAAAAACGTATTTCTCTGGCAGGGCCGCTCCTACGTGCGCAAGGCCGCCGAGGCTTACTTCACCATGCTCATCGAAGCGCTCTGGAGCAAGCGCCGCATCATGGAGATGTACCTGAGCGTGGCCGAAATGGGCGATTGCACTTTCGGCGTAGAAGCCGCCAGCCAGCGCTACTTCCACAAGCCCGCCCGCGACGTCAGCGCCCCCGAGGCCGCCCTGCTGGCCGGCGTGCTACCCAATCCGCTGCGCTTTCGGGCCAGTCAGCCGGGGCCGCAGGCCCGGGCCAAGCAGCTGCGCGTGCTGCGCCACATGCGGGCGCTGGGCGGCACGGCCTACGTGGCTACCTTGCTGAAGTAGTATCCTTGTATAAAGGCGTATTGAATACACTTGTCATGCTGAGCGCAGCGCAGCGGAGTCGAAGCATCTCTTTAGCATAGTAACTTTTGACGCTAGCAACGAAGCGATAGAGATGCTTCGACTCCGCTGCGCTACGCTCAGCATGACAGTTCTTCCTTAATCATGTAGTCCCTTCACTTTGAAACAGCTACTCCCTCTCACCGCAAGCCTGGCCTTAACCTTCGCCCACCCGGTTGCCGCTGGCCCACCCGAGGCGCGCAAAGCCATTGCCCAGGTGCTGGCCACCCAAACGGCCGCCTGGAACCGGGGCGATATTCCCGGCTTCATGGCCGGCTACTGGCGCTCCGATTCGCTGGTGTTCATCGGCAGCAAGGGCATGACCTACGGCTGGCAGCCCACGCTCGACAACTACCGCAAAACCTACGGCGACGCCACCAAAATGGGACAGCTCGACTTCAGCCAGCTGCGCATCACGCCGCTGTCGGCCGACGTGGCGCAGGTGGTGGGGCACTGGCACCTGGCCCGCCCGCAGGCCGGCGATTTGCAGGGGCAGTTCCTGCTGATTTTCCGGCGCATCAAGGGCGAGTGGGTGATTGTGGCCGACCATTCGAGCTAGCGATGGACATACCGCCGTTTTTGGCCGAGCTTCGCGGATTCGTCACCGACACGTTTGCCGAGGTCGATGCGTGGTTTGACCAGCCCGCCGACCTGCGCGCCTACCCGCCCGCCGATGGCGGCTGGACTACCGACGAAGTGCTCACCCACATCGGCCTGACCAATCACTACCTGCTCATTCTCATTGAGAAAGGTGCGACTAAAGCCTTGGCCAACGCGCAGAACCTGGATTTGGCCACCGAGTTGGCCCGCTACCAGTTTCCGCGCGAGAAGCTGGCAGCCATTGGCGTGCTGCACGCCTTCGACTGGGTGCGCCCCGGCCACATGGAGCCGCGCGAGCACCCACAGCCGCTGCCTGCCGTGCGGCAGCAGCTGCGTGCGCAGTTGGCCCAAACGCTGGCCTGCCTCGACCAGCTGATGCACGGCGAGGGCTTGCTTTATACTACGACCATGACGGTCAACGGCTTGGGCAGGCTGAATGTGTATGAGTACGTTTATTTTCTGGCGCAGCACGCCCGCCGCCACCTGACACAGATGCAAGATAACGCGGCGGAGTTTGCGGCTGGCGTAGCGTAAGCTTTAGCTTGCGGGGCGTCTAGCGGCGTGCCCTGACGCCTCGCAAGCTAAAGCTTACGCTACATAAATACTCGGCACGCCTACTACTTTTTATCGTGGCTGCCGTATATTTGCGCCTGATTACACCCTCAGTTAGAACCTTATGAAAAAGACCACTGCCTTTTCGTCGTTGCTGCTGCTGGGCGGCCTGGGCTCGCTCGGCTTCCTCACGGCCCAGCTCGCGGGCCTGAATCTGACTTTTTCGCTGCGCGGCGAAGAAGACCATCATTATCTGTAAATCTGCCTATTAAGCCTACCTTCCGTTAGTAAAGCCTCGCCCTTGGCGGGGCTTTTTGCGTAGGCATCGGGCGGCGGTGCCGACATTTGCCCGCTTACTTTTTTTCCTTCATCAGCCGGCCCGGCCCTTCGTGGCGGGCGGCTACATTCGACTTCCTTCGTGACGCTCGACACCAACCAACAGCAGGTCAGCTACATCATCGGCCGCGACCTGGCCCGCAACTTCGCCCAGCAAGGCCTCGAGCTGGACATCGACACCCTGGCCGCCGCTCTCAAAGAAGGCCTTTCGGGCCAGCCCAGCCGCCTCACCCAGGAGCAAATGCAGGCCGCCATGCAGCAGCTGCAAGAGCAGCTCGGCGGCCTGGAAGAAGATGACGACGACACCCAAGACCCCAACTCCATGAGCAACAACAAAGCGGAAGGCGAAGCCTTCCTGGCCGAAAACGCCAACAAGCCCGGCGTAACCACCCTGCCCAGCGGCCTCCAGTACGAGGTGCTGACCGAGGGCACCGGCAAAAAAGCTGGTCCCCGCTCGTCGGTGACCACGCACTACCACGGCACCCTCATCAACGGTAACGTGTTCGACAGCAGCTACCAGCGCGGCCAGCCGGCCACGTTCGGCGTCAACCAGGTTATCGCCGGCTGGACCGAAGCCCTGCAACTGATGCCCGAAGGCTCGAAGTGGCGCTTGTACATCCCCTCGGACCTGGCCTACGGCAAGCGCGGCGCGGGCCGCGACATCGGCCCCGACTCGACGCTGATTTTCGACGTGGAATTGCTGAAAGTAAATAACTAAGCAGGTATTTTTCCGTCATGCTGAGCGGAGCGCAGCGCAGTCGAAGCA
>NZ_DASTEP010000101.1:0-7187 GCF_035709525.1 Hymenobacter sp.
GGGAGCGTTTCGTTGAGCTATTGGCCTTTAGCTGCCAGCTACTAGCTTTTTCAGCACAAAGGCTAACAGCTAATAGCCAGAAGCTAATAGCTTACAAAAGGCTCCCCTCTCCCGGAGGGGAGGGGCCGGGGGTAGGGTGACACGCTAGTACAGCACGTCCTCGACCGGCTGCACGGGCTTGGGCACCTCCGTTTCGCCCAGCATCTGGCGCAGGTCGATTTCGATGCTGCGGCAGATGGCCGACATCGACACGTCGTTTTCCTGGTTTTCGAAGGGGTTTTCGCTGTTGTGGCCCACCTTTTCGATGGTGTGGAATACCCAGCTCACGAGCGTGGCGAAGGGCACCATCAGCCACACGTGGTAGGGGCCGAGCGCCACCCGGCTATCAAACTCCTCGACCAGGCCCAGCGGCAGCAACAGCGCGAACACCACCACGAAGACGTAGCTGAAAAACGCATACTGGCGCGGAAACGGCGTGTTTTTGATGCGCTCGCAGGCACCCTGGTGGTTGTTGAGCTCGCGCAGGGTTTCGGCCATCGACACTTCCCGGAACTCGGTCAGCATGCCATCGTAGCTGAGCTGGCGCATGTCGTTGCCCTGCGCGAGGATGAGCTGCGCGGGCGGGTTGTTGGTTTTGCCCAGCGCGTGGTCGGTAGGGTCGAGCAGGAAGGGCACCACGTCGGTTTGCCAGAGCTCGGCGGTTTGGCGGCGCAGGTGCAGGCGCAGGGCATTGACCCAGGCAATGTGCCGGTACACGAGCCGGCGGTGGGCGGCCAGCTCGGCGCTGTCGATGTGGAAGTTATCGTCGGGCGTCCGCACAAAGTCGATGACCCGGCCCGACCACGTGCGCGACGAGTTCACGACCGCGCCCCACAGCTGCCGCGCCTCCCAGAAGCGGGCGTAGGAGGCATTGCTCTTGAAGCCGATGTAGAAAGCCACCGCCGTGCCCAGCGTGGCCACCGGCTGCCACGGAATATCGAGCCAGTGAAAATCGAGCGGCCCGTACATAAAGCCAATCAGGCCGTCGTACACGGCAAACACCAGCAGGGGCCGCCAGCCGTATTTCCGCCAGATAAACGACGGGCGGAGGTTTTCTTCAATATGCATGTAGTAGAATGGGTAGGATACTTGCTCGTAGCGGGCCGCCGGCACCAAAGCCCGCAAGGTAACGTTTTGGATAACTACGCAGTTGCGGCGGCCACAGACACAAAATAAGCTACCTAAGCCACGCCGTGGGCGCAGGTATGCGGCCGCTTTTCGTTCTTTACGGTCTAATTCGCACAGCGCCACCACTTAGCTATTTTCATTTTTCCTTCATATGCGATTCCCGCTATTCATTTCCGCCTTCTTGCTGGCTGCCGCTACCCCTACCCTGGCCCAGAAACCCGCCAAGCTCAAGTATCCCACCGACGACAACAGCCGCGTGTACGACGCCGTGGAGCAGCCGGCCGTGCCCAAGGGCGGCCCGCAGGGCTACGCCGACTACCTGGCCAGCCATCAGAAATACCCCACCGCTGCCATGCAGGCCAAGCAGGAAGGCACCGTGATGGTGACGTTTGTGGTCGAAAAAAGTGGCGGCATCGGCGAGGTTGAGGTCAAGCAGCCCATCGCGCCGCTGCTCGACGCTGAGGCCATCCGCGTGATAAAAGCGGCCCCCAAGTGGACGCCCGCCCACCACAAAGGCAAGGTGGTGCGCCAGCGCGTGACCGTGCCCGTGAGCTTTGTGCTGGCCGAGGGCTCGGGCGAGGTAGTAGAAGTGCCCGCCGCCGGCAGCGCCAAGCCCGGCCAGCCGCTGCCGCCCGGCGCGGTGGCCGCCGCGCCCGGCACGAGTTCGGTTATCGGCACCACGGCCAGCGGGGCCAGCATCATCCGGCCCGAAAAGGGCGCGCAGCCGGTGGGCGGTACTACCGCCTTTTTCACCTGGATAGCCGACAACCTGAAGTACCCCGACCTGGCCCGCAAGCGCAAGATGCAGGGCAAGGTACTGGTCGAGTTTATGGTGCAGCCCGACGGCTCGCTCACCGACGTGCGGGTGCCCAAAAAGCACGGCTCGGGGCTCGATGAGGAAGCCATTCGCCTCATCAAGGCCGCGCCCAAGTGGGAGCCGGCCATGTACCAGGGCAAGCCGATAAAGCAAAAAATGGCGCTGCCGGTGCTGTTTCAGTTGTAGGGCTTCTGGCTGTTGGCAGGCAAGGCTACACCCGTCATGCTGAGCGGAGCGCAGCGCAGCCGAAGCATCTCTACCGCGCCGTTGCTGACGAAAAAGGTTAGTTCACCGATAGAGATGCTTCGACTGCGCTGCGCTCCGCTCAGCATGACGGGCGGGTGTGGCCTCTCCCCCGCCCCTACCCTGCCAGCTGCTGAAATAACTGCCGGGCTTCTTCGTCTGTTTAGAGAAGAAGCCCTTTTTCCTGCCCCATGTCTTACCTCGAAGTCGCTACCGTTCCCGTCGTTTCCAGCATCTGGCCGCACGAGCGGCGCTACCGCAATGCCATGCAGGCCATTGCGCAGGCGCTGTTTACGGCCCTCGACGATGAACTGCAGCCCTACGTGCAGGTGCTGGGGCTGCCAGCCGATAGTAGCCTGCCCATCGTGCAGGAGGTAGGCCCCGAGGGCACCGAGCTGCCCACCGAGCCGCTGGCCGACGTGGCCGAGCGCGGCCGCCAAATGATGCTGCTGGGCCAGATACCCATGCCCTCTACGCCGCTCGACGATACCATCGACCCCAACGACCTGCGCGAGCGCCTGGTGCGCAAGGGCGTGCGCCTGGCCCTGGAGCCGGTGCTGGCCGAGCTGGCAGAAGAAACCGACTATGAGTACTTCTGCACCTGGCCCATCTTGCTGAATGGCTACTTCGTGTGCACCATTCTGCGGTTGCAGCACAAGCCGCTGCGCGCCTACCCCGCCCTGCTGCCCGACCGGGCCTACACCGACGGCCGCCCCCTGCCCCACTCGCTGCTGGCCGCTGCGATGGCGCGCTTCAACGAAGAAACCGTGAAGGCCCTCAGCGAGCCCGAGCCCGGCGCGGGCCTGCTCTACCGCCCCCGCGACACCGAGGAGCTGCTGCGCGCCGCTGGCCGCAGCCTGCTCGATGCGCCCGCCGTGGCCGTGGGCTCGGCCGACTGGAGCAGCGGCGAGCGCCTCGACTGGGGCAGCAGCACCGGGCCGGGGGCCGAGCGGCTGTTTTACATCATCAATACCATTTCGAGCCTCCGCTATGAGGGGGCTGAGGGCGTGGGCTGCCTGCTGCTGGCCCGCCGCGGCCACCCTAACATCGAGGAGGTATTTGCCCTCACCTGCCCCGTCGACCTCACCGACTACCGGGCCGTGCGCAAGCTGCTCGAAATGACCACGCCCAGCATCCACCTGCTGGCCGATGCCGACAAGGTGTACGCCCTGGGCCGCCAGGTGGGCCAGTACGAGGCCGAGCGCGAAGACCTGTTTGCCTTCCACTTCCTCACCTACTACACCTGGGAGCTGAGCCACGCCGGCCACACCCTGGCCCGCTGCCGCTACGGCCTGCCCGGCCTGGCCCGCCCCCGCCTCAACCGCCTGGCCTTCAAGCGCGAGTACAAGCGCACCTTCGGCGTGCCCAAGGCCGAGCAGTTCGAGCGGCTGTGGCAGGTAGTGCTCGAAGCCAGCCACCAGGCCAAGGGCACGCTGCTCGTCATCAGCACCGAGGCACTGGCCGAGGCCGACCGCCTTAAGCTGCAATGCACGCTCATCGAGCCGGTGCTGCTCACGCCCACCATCACGCAGCTCGTCACGGCCATCGACGGGGCCGTGCTACTCGACCCGCAGGGCTACTGCTACTCCATCGGCGTGATACTGGATGGCAAAGCCAGCAGTGGCCACGGCAACAGCACCCGCGGCGCGCGCTACAACTCGGCCATCCGCTACGTCGAAAGCTCCGACTTCCCGACCCTGGTAGTGGTGGTGAGCGAAGACGGTATGGTGGACGTGATGACCAAGGAAAGCCTGGCCGAAAGCCGGGGGTAGTTGAGGCAACCCGGCCTGATGCAGGTCACAAGCAATGCAACTAGCTCAGTACAAATAGCCTATTCATGCTAAAGTCTCTAATCGCTATCGAAGACATTAGCGATGAACGTCTTTTCACTAAAGGCGCGGTATTCAGGAAAATGAACGAGGCAAACAACGCCAACGCCAATTTTCCTGCCTACTATGACTATATGTTAGTTCCTCATCCCGATGAGGAAGAAACCATGATGTTTGTCAACGTGACACTTGGCAGCATAAAAGCCGGCTACATCATTTCTTACGTCACTGCTGACCAGGTTATATATCACATTACCGGCAGGGAAATAAAGCGCTCACTTGGCATTGAACGGGTTTTCTACTGCGAATACTGAGACTTTAGCAGCAGAAAGTAGCATGGCTACTACCCCCTTCGCCTTAAACGACCACGTGACCCGAAACACGGCCACCACGTCGCCCGCCGCATCGCGGCCCGTACTGGTGCCTACCACTGTGCGGCCCTCACCGGTGGCGCGGCTGTCGGCCACGGCGGCGGCAATGGCCGCGCCATCGGGGCAGGTGAAGGTGATGAGGCCCACGGCTTTCTTGGTGAACTCGGCTTGCAGGCCTACCACCAGCATGGCCACCGGGCCGCCGCCCTGCGTGTGCAGCATGGCCTGAATACCGCTGGCCAGTTCGGCCGCCATCGCCAGCGCCGCGAAGTAGATGCTGCGGAAGGGGTTTTGGGTGAGATATTTATAGCGAATGGTGACGCTAGCGGCCTCGGGCGTAAGAGCCACGAGCCGCAGCCCGGCCAGCCACGCCAGCGGCAGCCGGCGCAGCAGGTACAGCCGCAGCTTCAACGGGTGCAGCACCTGGCGGCGGAAGGTTTCCTGGGCGGGGGACATGGCTTTTGAAGAAGTATTTCCCGCAGGGTTTCGCAGGGTGAGGCGCAGGGTTCCGCGGGGTGTAGAGACGCAATATTTTGCGTCTTACGTTAGGTCACGTAACCAGACGCAAGACGCAAAATATTGCGTCTCTACACCCACCGTCTACCCTACGGCGTAGTGCTACCGAAGGGCAGCACCATGCCTTCGCCCAGGAAGTAGCCGGGATGCGGCGGCTGGTTGTAGCCCACGTTTTCGCGGGCTACGCCGAGGCGGTAGGCGCGGTCCTGCATGAGGGTGGGCAGGCGGTGCGCGGTCGGTATGGTGGTGCTGAAGATGAGCAGGGCCGTATTGTCGGCGGTGCGCCACACTACCTCCTCGCGCCAGTCGCCGAGCAGGTCAGCCGTGAGGCAGGGCGTGGCCTTGGTGCCGTTGCAGGAGGCCGCGCCGAAGGCTTTGCCGTCGAGCAGCCGGGTGAGCTGGCCGGCCTGGTAGTCCCACTTCTCCACGCGGGTGTCGGTGAGCAATTCGCGCAGCAGGTCGCCGTCCCACCACAGGCCAAAGTTGACGGAGCGCGGCGCGGGGCCGATGCGCTCGCCCTGGCAGCTTAGCAGGCCCAGCTCGGCCACGTTGGTCCACAGCTCGGCGCCGGGGTGGCGCGGGTCGATGTCGGCGGCTAGGCCGCGGCCCACGTCCTGGCCGGGCAGCTCGATGAAGAGGATTTTGCCGGTGCCGGCGGCGTAGAGGGCCGCGCCGGGGCCGTTTTCGTAGCCGGCTACTTTCTCCTCGTTTTCATGCACGCCCCAGGCTTCCAGGCCGGGGCGGGCGGGGTCGAAGTCGCTCACGTGCAGGGCATCGCCGTGGCGCAGGCCGGTGCTGTAGAGGCCCTGGCCGTTGTCATCGACCACCATCGCGCCGTACACGATTTCGTCGCGGCCGTCGCCGTCCACGTCGTTCACGCTCAGGCCGTGGTTGCCCATGCCCGAGAAGGGGTTTTTGCCATCTTGCGAGTCAAAAACCCAGCGCGAGGTGAGCTGGCCGGCACGCCAGTCCCAGGCGGCGAGCACGGTGCGGCCGTAGTAGCCGCGGCACATCACGAGGCTAGGGTGTTGGCCATCGAGGTAGGCCACAGCGGCCAGAAAGCGGTCGGCGCGGTTGCCGTATTGGTCGTTGCCGCCATTGCCCCCGATGCCGCCCCAGCCGCCGAGGCTGCCGCGCGCGGGCTGGTAGGGCACGCTGGCCAGCGCCGCGCCGGTGCGCCCGCTGAACACCGTGAGAAACTCCGGCCCGGCCAGGATGCGGCCGTACTTGGCGTCGCGGGGGCCGGGCACGGGCAGGCCATCGGTGGGCGTGGCAAGGCTGCGGTAGTCTTTGGTGGCGTCGCCCAGGGTTCGGCCCTGGCCATCCACGGTGCCGTCGGCCGTTTTGCAGGCTACTTCGGCCTGGCCGTCGCCGTCGAGGTCGTAGGCCATAAACTGCATGTAGTGCGCCCCGGCCCGGATATTCCGGCCCAGGTCGATGCGCCAGAGCCGGGTGCCATCGAGCCGGTAGGCATCGAGCAGCACCGGGCCGGTGAGGCCGTTGGAGCCGTTGTCGCGGGCGTTGGTGGGCTCCCACTTCAGCACGATTTCGTACTGGCCGTCGCCGTCGAGGTCGGCGGCCGAGGCATCGTTGGCGGTGTAGGTGTAAGGGCTGGCCTCGGGGCCGATGCCCACGGTGCCGCCGGGCGGCGGCTGTAAGGGCACGCGCAGGTAGCCGTCGGCCCAAACTTTGCCTGTAGCCGAAGCTTCATACGTTGCGCCGCTACTGGGGGAAACGCCGCTTACGCGCACCACATAGTGTTTCCCCGCGCCTGACGCATCAACCCAGTTGGTACCGCCAGCAATCGGCTTACTATTCAGCTTGATAAATGCGTCAGACTCCAGAAAGCTATACACGTCGAAGGTCACGCCGGGCGGGTCGCTAGCCAGCAAGCGCCAGCTTATAAATACTTTACCATCGGGCTGGGCAATGGCGACCACGCCCCGGCCCAGGCGCTCGGGCTGGGCAATGGGGGCACCGACCGGGGCCGAACTACGGAGGCCGGCCAGTAGCGGCAGCCCGGCTGCTAGTAGAAACAGGGGAAAACGAGAGGGCATAATAGGCAGCTTATTTAATTAGCTCAGGACTTGCGCCCAGTCAAACCGGGCTATTTTTCCCGCAGGGTTCCGCAGAGCTTTTCTTTCTAATGAGAACCCTGCCAAACCCTGCGGTTTAACCCTGCGAAACTCTGCGGGAAACTTCATCAAACTAAGCCCCGAAGAAGCGGCTGGCCCCCGGGGAGCC
>NZ_DASTEP010000102.1:0-8432 GCF_035709525.1 Hymenobacter sp.
AAAAACGTCCGTCATGCTGAGCTTACCGAAGCATCTCTACCGCTTCCTCCAACGGTACGGTAGAGATGCTTCGGTAAGCTCAGCATGACGGACGTTTTTCGTCTATCTCAGAATCTTACAGCGCTCCTAGCGCCTGCTCCAGAGCCGCAATCTTCGCCTCGGCGTCGGCCAGCTTCTGGCGCTCCTTCTCCAATACTTCGGGCTTAGCGTTGGCCACGAATTTCTCGTTGCCCAGCTTTTTATTGACCGAGTCGCGGAAGCCGATGGCGTACTCCAGCTCCTTGGCGACGCGGGCGCGCTCGGCGGCGGGGTCTACCGCTATTTCGAGCGGCACGAAAAACTCGGTGCTGCCCTGCACGAAGCCCACGGCGCTGGCCGGGGCCGCATCCACAAACGACAAGTCGCTGAGGTTGGCGAGCTTGCGGATGAGGCTGGCGTAGGTCTGCACCTCGGCGGGCGCGTCGGTTTTCACGGCCAGGGCTACCTGCTTGGTCGGGCCGATTTTATTTTTGTTGCGCACGTTTTGCACGCCGGCCACGATAGCGAGGGTACGCTCCATTTCGGCCAGGGTGGCGGCGGTGTCGGCCGGCGCGGTGGCTTTGGGCCAGTGTGCCACGCACACGTAGTCACGGGGGCCGCGCTCGGCCAGCTCGTGCCACAGCTCTTCGGTGATGAAGGGCATGAAGGGGTGTAGCAGCTTGAGCAGCGTTTCGAGGAAGCCCACGGTCACGCGCAGCGTCTCGGCATCGATGGGATGCTGGTAGGCCGGCTTCACCATTTCGAGGTAGTACGAGCAGAAATCGTCCCAGACAAGCTTGTACACCGCCAGTAGGGCGTCGCTGATGCGGAACTTCTCGAAGTGCTCGTCAATCACCGCGATGGCTTCAGCCAGCTTGGCCTCAAACCACTTCACGGCCTGCGCGTTGACGAAGGGCAGGCGGCTGTCGGCCTCCCAGCCCTTTACCAGGCGGAAGGCGTTCCAGAGCTTGTTGTTGAAGTTGCGGCCCTGATGAATCAGCTTTTCGTCGTAGAGCAAATCGTTGCCGGCCGGGGCCGAGAACAGCAGGCCGGTGCGCACGCCATCGGCACCGAAATCGCGGATGAGGTCGAGCGGGTCGGGCGAGTTGCCGAGCTGCTTGCTCATCTTGCGGCCCTGCGCATCGCGCACGATGCCCGTCAGGTACACGTTGCGGAAGGGCACCTCCTTACGGTATTCCAGCCCGGCCATAATCATGCGGGCAATCCAGAAAAAGAGGATGTCCGGCCCCGTCACGAGGTCGTTGGTGGGGTAGAAATAGTTGATATCGGCGTTGTCGGGGTCGTCGAAGCCGTCGAACACCGAGATGGGCCACAGCCACGACGAAAACCAGGTATCGAGCACGTCCTCGTCCTGGCGCAGGTCGCTGGCTTGCAGGTTGTTATTACCGCTTTGCTCGCGGGCCAGCCCTAGGGCCTCCTCCGCCGTGAGAGCCACCACGAAGGTGCCATCGGGCAGGTAGTAGGCTGGGATGCGCTGCCCCCACCATAGCTGCCGCGAGATGCACCAGTCGCGCACGTTTTCCATCCACACGCGGTAGGTGTTCTTGAACTTGGGCGGGTGCAGCTTGATGGTGTCGTTCTCCACGACTTCGAGCGCGGGCTTGGCCAGGTGCTCCATTTTCAGGAACCACTGCAAGCTGAGCTTGGGCTCAATCACGGCCCCGGTGCGCTCCGAGGTTTGCACGATGCTGGCGTACTCCTCGATTTTATCGAGCAGCCCGGCCTCCTGCAAGTCGGCCACGATGTTGCGACGGGCCGCGAAGCGGTCCTGGCCCACGTACAGCTCGGCTTTCTCATTGAGCGTGCCATCATCGGCCAGAATATCGAGCACCGGCAGGTTGTGCCGCAGGCCGATTTCGTAGTCGTTGAGGTCGTGCGCGGGCGTCACTTTCAGCGCGCCCGTGCCGAAGTCCACGGCCACGTAGTCGTCCTGAATAACCGGGATTTCGCGGCCCAGCAGCGGAATGCGCACGCGCTGCCCGGCCAAATCCTGGTAGCGCGGGTCGGTGGGGTTCACGGCCACGGCCACGTCGGCCATGATGGTTTCGGGGCGCGAGGTAGCCACCGTGAGGAAGCGGTCGGGCTGGCCCACTACCTCGTAGCGCAAATGGTACATCTTGGCCATCGTGTCCTTCGGAATCACTTCCTCGTCGGAGATGGCGGTGCCGCCGCGCGGGTCCCAATTCACCATGCGTACTCCGCGGTAAATCAGGCCCTTGCGGTACAAGTCCACGAACACGCGCAGCACGGCCTCGGTCAGCTTGGGCTCCATTGTGAAGCGCGTGCGGCTCCAGTCGCAGCTGGCCCCGAGCTGCTTGAGCTGCTCCAGGATGATGCCGCCGTACTTGTCTTTCCAGGCAAAGGCATGCTCCAGAAACTGCTCGCGGCTGATGTCTTTTTTCTCGATGCCCTGCTCCTTGAGCATGGCCACTACCTTGGCCTCGGTGGCGATGCTGGCATGGTCGGTGCCGGGCACCCAGCAGGCTTCCTTGCCCTGCATGCGGGCGCGGCGCACCAGCACATCCTGGATGGTGTTGTTGAGCATGTGGCCCATGTGCAGCACGCCTGTCACGTTGGGCGGCGGTATCACGATGGTGTAGGGCTGCTTGCGGGGGTTTACGGTGGCTTTGAAAAAGCCCTGCTCCTGCCAGCGCTGGTACCATTTGGCTTCAACGTCGGCGGGCGAATAGGTTTTAGCAATCACAGATTCAAACGGATTTGTCGGATTAAACGGATACGCCTGCTACGCAGGCTGGCTGCGTGGCTAGTACAAGTAGTAGCCGGCAAAAGTACGGCGAGGCTTTTTGCCAGTAGCGCGAACTTTGTAGTTCGCGTTTCATCCGTCAGCTACGGGGAAATGAAAACTATGCAGCAACCCAACTCAGCGGAAACTACTGCCCTACTCGAAGTATTCCGAATCTGCCTCATCAATTCGATTATGGATAAGCAGCAGATTATTGCTAGGGCTGATAAGCAGATTGAGCAAGAAGCCGAACCGCCCTACTATATTATCGAGCTTGCCCTGAGCGGAAGCAAGAACATCAACGATACCATTTCTATCCTCCACAATCTTGTTGGGGAAGACAAGCCGCAAATGTCCGGGCGCGCAGTTCTTGGCTATCTCTATCAACACTATACGGCTAATAATCTGTCATTACGGCAGGTCGCCAACACTATTTACTGGCTGGGCGTGCACTGTGAGTTCTCAGAGGAAGAGCGTTATTTTATGCACAGCATAGATAGCGAATATGACCTTGCGGCCGATGGCTACGGGTATGGCTCAATTGAGGAGGCTAAGAAGCAAATAATTCGCTTTACTGCTCTTTACGAGGCTTTCAAATTAGAAAATGCCCACCAGTGGCCGGAAATCGACAAGGCTATTCCAGAATCAGCACAAGCTTTTTATCAAAAGTTTAAGTACCAGTAAACAAAGCTCCTATTCATCTACAATGCCCCTCACCTTCCCCCCACCCACCGCCGCCCGCGACGACCTCGACGGCCTGCTGCTGCTCGGCGGCCAGCCCACCGTCGAAAACCTACTGGCAGCCTACGCGCAGGGCATTTTTCCGTGGCCGGTGCCGGGGTGGCCGCTGGCCTGGTTTTGCCCGCCCAGGCGAGGCATTTTGCGTCTGAATAAGTTGTATATGGGCCGCAGCCTGGCGCGGGCGTGGCGGCAGTCGCCGTGGCGCATCAGCTTCGACGAGGCCTTTGGGCAGGTGATGCGGGCCTGCCAGGCGCAGCCCCGCCCCGGCCAGGACGGCACTTGGATAACGCCGCAACTCGTGCGCGGCTACGAGGCGCTGCACGCCGCCGGCCACGCCCACAGCGTGGAAGTATGGGACGGCGACGAATTGGTAGGCGGCCTCTATGGCGTGGCCGTGCGGGGCGTATTTGCGGGCGAAAGCATGTTTCACCACCGCGCCAATGCCTCCAAGCTGGCCGTGCTGGCGCTGGCCGAGCACCTGCGGGCGCGGGGCAGCGCGTGGTTTGACATTCAGCAGCTCACGCCGCACATGGCGGCGCTGGGCGCGGAAGAGGTGTCGCGGGCGGAATTTCTGGCGCTGCTGGCGGCCGAGCAGGATGCTACCCGGCCGCTTTTTTAACAACTGGCGGGGCTACCGGAAGGCCGGCGCGTAGTCGCGGGCAAACGCGACAAAGTCGCGGGGCGGCTGGCCGGTGGCCTGCTGCACGCCGGCCGCTACCACGGCGGCCTCACCCCGGTGGTAGTGCGCATAGTCTTCGAGCAGGCCTTCGGCTTGCCACTCGGGGAAACCCGCCTCGGCCAGGTATCCGCGCAGGGCGGCGGGCGCCACATCAACAAACGTTACGGGGTAGCCCACTGCCGCAGCCAGGTGAGCCGCCATTTCGGCGTGGGTGAGAGCAGCCGGGCCAGTGAGGTTATACGTCTGGTTTTCGTGCCCCGGCTCGGTAAGGGCGGCAGCAGCCACAGCGGCAATGTCGCGCACATCAATCACACTGATGCGGGCCTCACCGATGGGCGCAAAAAACTGCCCTTGTGCTTGAATACTACCTTTAAAGGCCAGCAGGCCCTGCATAAACAGATTGGGACGCAGGAAAGTAAACGTCAGCCCCGCCGCTCGAATAGCCTGCTCCACGGTGGCGTGGTAACGCAAAAACCGCACTGGCGAGGCCGCATCGGCCGCCCATTGCGAGAGCTTCACTAGGTGCGGCACGCCCGCCTGGCGCGCCAGCTCCACAAACCGTAGCTGCTGCGCCTCGGCCTGCTCGGTCGAGTTGGTGAGCAAAAAAGCGCGTTCAATACCTGTCAGTGCTCTTTGGAGGCTGGCGGGGTCGTCGAAATCGCCCGGCACTACCTCGGCACCGGCGATGGCGGCTAGCCGCTGCGTGGCCGGGGCACCGGGCTGGCGCACCAGTGCCCGAAAGGCGATACCCCGCTCAGCCAGGGTCTGTGCGAGGGCTTGGCCCACGGTACCCGTAGCCCCGGTCAGGAGGATGGTAGGTGCGGAAGGGGGAACTTGCAAGCTGTGCATAGGGTAGTAGCTGCGTAGTAAGCTCCGCTAAGAGCTTGGGTTGAGCACGGCAGGAGTTTCCTGCCGCCGGGCCGGCGCACCACCCCTGTAGGAGCTGGCGCGTTTGGTATCCGGGGCAAAATTGCCGCGTATTTCCCCCGGCCAATTGTAAGAAAACGCCGTTTGCCATGCCCACTCCCCTGCCTGCGGTTCACGAAGAGTTTTGCGCGCCGCCCGCCAGCCTGCGGCCGGTAGTGCAGCAGCTGCTGGTGCTCACGGCCACGGGGCCGGCGGCCGTAGTCCGCACTATTCTGCCTACGTTTCAGGTAGTGCTACTCTTCAATCTGGGGCCGGCGGCGACCATCTGGTTTGCCGGCGGCCCCCCGCAGTGCCTGGCGACCACGCTGGTGGCCGGGCCGCTTACCACGGCGGTGCAGTACCGGCTGCCTTCAGGCGCGTGTTTTGGCCGTTACGCTCACGCTCAGCGGTTTTTACCAGTTGTTTCAAGTGCCGGCCGAGCACCTGCGCGGCCGCTTCATCGACCCCGATGCGCTCGGCACGGCGGGCTCGTTTGCTCAGCTTTGGGAGCGCCTGCAAGTGGCTAGCTCACCCGCCCAAATGGGGCAGCTGTTAGCCGCGTTTTACCAGTCGTGCGTGCAGCCTTTGCCGGCTCCCCAGGCCGAGCTGCTAGGACATCTTCCCCTGCTGACGCACGCCGGCCCCCTGGGTGCCCTCAAGGCAATCGCAGCGGCCAGCCGGCTCTCCGAGCGCGCAGTGCAAGTCCGCTTTCGCAAATATTTTGGCTTCTCAGCCAAAGAAGCCACCCGATTTCTGCGTTTTCGGCGGCTGCTGGCCGAAGTGCAGCGCACTCCGGCCCCCCAGCCCGACTGGCAGGCCCTGCTCGAACGATACGGCTACTACGACCAGAGCCACCTGATTCACGACTTCACGCATTTCTTGCAGCAGCCGCCCAACAAGGTACTAGCGCAGCTGCGCACCCAGGAAGTCATCTGCTTCACCTTCAGCAGCCTACTCGATTAACGCATAAAGGCGCCCCGCCGCTTCTCAGCCCGCAGGACGCCTCTTTTGTGTCTTCAACTAATGGCTTGTACCGTACACCCTACCTGCCGCTTGGGCCGGGGTTGTGCCAGCGTAGCCGGTCTTTAAGCGGCCGTTTTGTGCAGCCAGGCCTGCTTCTGGGTCAGGCGCTCGCGGGTTTCGCGGTGGTCGGGGTCATCTACGCAGCAGTCGACGGGGCACACGGCGGCGCACTGCGGCTCTTCGTGAAAGCCCACGCACTCCGTGCATTTGTCGGTCACGATGTAGTAGTACTCGTTGGATACCGGGCGCTGGGGGGCGGTGCCGCCCACGTGCTGGCCGTCCAGGGTTTCCACTTCTTTGAGCTTGGTGCCATCGGCCCAGCGCCACTGGGCGCCGCCCTCGTAAATGGCGGTGTTGGGGCATTCCGGCTCACAGGCACCACAATTGATGCACTCGTCGGTTATCATGATGGCCATTGCCTTCGTCTCCTTTTAGATTGAATAGTTTTGCTGGTCAAAGCTGCCCGGCTATACGTAAGAATGCCGGGGCCGTCTGCTTTGCGCCCCAAAGTTAGGGGCCAGTTGCCCTTGCCGCTACTTCTCTTTATGCTGAACCACGCTTCCCGCCTCGCCGCCTTCGCGGCCCTGGGCCAACGCCTCGCCGCCCTCACCCCCGACGAGCTCACCGACCTCGCCGCCCGCGCCCGCAACCGCAACGGCTGGTTTGACCTGCCCAACGTGCGCGCCGCCATCACCGGCATCGCCCACCTGCTGGCCGAGCCCCAGCTCAGCCAATGGGCCGGCCGCTACCCCACCGAGCCCGCGCAGCCCCGCCAGGTGGGCGTGGTGATGGCCGGCAACATCCCGCTCGTGGGCTTCCACGATATGCTGTGCGTGCTCGTGAGCGGCCACACGCTGCTGGCCAAGCCCAGCAAGGAAGACACGGTACTCATGCTCTGGATTACCAAGGAATTAACTGAAATCGAACCAGCTTTCATCGAGCGCATTCAGTTCGTGGAGCGCCTCAACGCGGCCGATGCCTTCATCGCCACCGGCTCGGATAACACGGCGCGCTACTTCGAGTATTATTTCAAAAACAAGCCCCACCTCATCCGGCGCAACCGCACCAGCCTGGGCATCCTCACGGGCCGCGAAACGGCCGAGGAGCTGGCCCAGCTCGGCCCCGATATTTTTCAGTATTACGGCCTGGGCTGCCGCAACGTGAGCAAGCTCTACGTGCCCGAGGGCTACGACTTCGTGCCCCTGCTCGACGCGCTTCAGCCCTACCACCGCGTGCTCGACCACCACAAGTACCAGAACAACTACGACTACAACAAAAGCATTCTGCTGGTGAATGCCGTGCCGCACTACGACACCGGTTTCCTGCTACTTACCGAGCGTGAGGCCATCGTGTCGCCCATCTCAGTGGTACACTACAGCACCTACACTCAAGAGATTGACCTGCTCGACCAGCTCACCAACGTGGCCGCCCAAACGCAGTGTCTCTTGTCGGCGGGCGGGCGCTACCCCGGCTCGTTCCCGTTTGGCCGGGCGCAAAGCCCCGGCGTAGCCGACTACGCCGATGGCATCGATACGATGGAGTTTTTGGCGGCTGAGGTGTAAAAGAGAGTGTTTATTTATGAATTTTTGGTGAAAAATTTTTAATCAAAATTCATTGCCTGCACGTATGCCCGGTAGTAAGTTGCACAGTAAACCCATCTCCGCTGCTGCTGGCCCTGTTTGGCTGCTGCGAGTCCACCCCGGCCAGCGGTTTGCCCCACTCTTTCCTTACGCCCAACTATGTTTTACCTTCCCACCGACGAGGCGGTTGAAACCATTGACCGTGAACAGCTTACTGAGCTAGAATACGTGCACGACGACGTACTGGCCCACGACCCTGACCAACAAAAACGCCGCCGCGCCGACGCCGAGCGTGCCGTGCTACTCACCAACACCAACCACACCAAAACCACCATTTTCTTCCGCACCGCCGACGGCCAAACCAAGCGCGTGCGCGCCATAGTGCTCACCGCCCACGCCAACTACTTAACTCTAAAGGGTGATATAAACCTGCCGCTACGCGCGGTGCTGGGCCTGGAAAGCTAGACCGCAGCTTCAATCCGGACCGCAGATTCAAACGGATTTTTAGGATTTAACGGATACGCCCGCTGCGCGGGCTGACGATGCGAACGCAGGGTAGCCTTCGGCTAACCTTTAAAGAGCTGGCGAAGCCGCTCCTGCGTTCGAGTAGTCAGCCCGCGCAGCGGGCGTATCCGTTTAATCCTAAAAATCCGTTTGAATCTGCGGTCCGGATTGAAGCTGCGGTCCGGTACGGTTATAACAGTGCCAGAGTACGCGCTAT
>NZ_DASTEP010000103.1:0-5489 GCF_035709525.1 Hymenobacter sp.
AGGGGAGGGGGCCGGGGGGTGGGGTAACACGCTAGGGTAGCTTTACTACATGAAACTTCTCCCTTTCCTTTTCGCCGCCCCCCTCCTCGCCCAAGCCCAGACGCCGCCGATGTCGCAGCGCATGGCCGATGCCTTTATGACCCGGCAACCCGACTCCATCGTGGTGGGCGGGCGCAGCACGGCCCGCTGGGACTACGAGCAGGGCCTGATGAACCGCGCCCTGGAGCGCGTGTGGCAGCGCAGCGGCAACCCCAAGTACTACAGCTACATCAAGAAAAACATCGACCAGTTTGTGAATGCGGATGGCAGCATCCGCACCTACAAAATGGAAGATTACAACCTCGACAACCTGGCCGTGGGCCACGCCGTGCTGCTGCTGGCCCAGGTGTCGCAGGGGTCGGCGGCCGACCAGGCCAAGTACCGCGCCGCCGCCGCCACCCTGCGCAAGCAGCTCGACACGCAGCCGCGCACCAAGGCTGGCGGCTTCTGGCACAAGCAGAAATACACCAACCAGATGTGGCTCGACGGCCTCTACATGGCCGAGCCGTTCTACGCCGAGTACAGCGCGCTCACCAACGACAGCAAGGGTTTTGATGACGTAGCCAAGCAGTTTGCGCTCATCGAAAAGAACCTCGTAGACCCCAAAACCGGCCTGCTCTACCACGGCTACGACGAAAGCCGTGAGCAGAAATGGGCCAACAAAACCACCGGCCAGTCGCCCAACTTCTGGGACCGCGGCATCGGTTGGTACGCGATGGCGCTGGTGGACGTGCTCGACTACCTGCCCGCCGGTAGCCCGCACCGCGCCGAGCTTATCAAGGACATTCAGCGCCTGGCCCCCGTTTTAGCAAAATACCAGGATGCCAAAACCGGCACCTGGAGCCTCGTGATGGGCCAGGAAGCCCGCAAGGGCAACTACGCCGAGGCCTCGGGCTCCAGCATGTTCGTGTACGCGCTGGCTAAAGGCGCGCGCCTGGGCTACCTCGACAAGAAGTACGCGGCCATAGCGAAGAAGGGCTACGACGGCCTGGTAAAGAGTTTCGTGGCTACCGAAAACGGCGCGCTGGCCCTAAACGGCACCGTGAGCGTGGGCGGACTGGGCGGCTCGCCCTACCGCGATGGCTCGTTTGAGTACTACCTCAGCGAGCCGCTGCGCCAAAACGACCTCAAGGGCGTGGGGCCGTTCATCCTGGCGAGCGTGGAAATGGAAATCGCGGCCGAGAATGCCGTGGGCCAGGGCAAAACCGTGGGATTGGATTATTACTTCAACCACGAGATGCGCAAAAATGCCTTCTCCGGGCAGCCCGAGCAGTGGCACTACACCTGGGAAGAGCGCACGCACGGCGGCTTCTGGCTCTGGGGCAACCAGCTGCGCGAGCTGGGTGCGAAGACGGTGGCCGTGCCCGGCGCACCCACGGCCGCTACGCTCAAACCCTTGAGCGTCTACATCATTGTAGACCCTGATACGAAGAAAGAAAACCCAAACCCGAACTACATTCAGCCCGCCGACAGCAAGGCGATTACCGATTGGGTGAAGGCCGGCGGCGCGCTGGTGCTACTGGCCAACGACACGGCCAACTGCGAGATAAAGCACTTCAACGAGCTGGCTAAGAACTTCGGCATACAGTTCACTGACAAGAGCATCAACATGGTGCAGGGCAGCCAGTTTGAGCAGGGGCGCGTGGACCTCACGGGCGGCCGGGTGGTTTTTCCGCAGGCTAAGACGGCTTACGTGAAGGAGCTATCGGTGCTGGGGCTGCAAGCGCCGGCCAAGCCGCTGGTGAGCAACGCGGGCGGGCAGGTCATTATGGCGACGGCCACGCTGGGCAAGGGCAAGGTCTTCGTGCTCGGCGACCCGTGGCTGTACAACGAGTACGTGGACGGGCGGAAAATCCCGGCCGTATATGAAAATTTTCAGGCGGGCAAGGATTTGGGGCGCTGGCTGCTGGCAAAATAAAACCTGCCGATAGGTGGATACAGCACGGCGCGGCGCTACTTTCGCCGTCAAACTAGCCACTCCAAGCCATTTAGTTTCCCACCTTGAACAAGCTCGCTACCCTCGACTACGTCGTCTTTTTCGTCTACTTTCTCATAGTAGCCGGCTACGGCATCTGGATTTACAACCGCAAAACCGGCCACGACGGCACGGTGGAGGGTGACTCGAAAGACTACTTCCTCGCCGAAGGGTCGCTGACGTGGTGGGCCATCGGCTCGTCGCTCATCGCCTCCAACATCTCGGCCGAGCAGTTTGTGGGCATGGCCGGCTCGGGCTTCAAAATCGGCCTCGCCATTTCGGCCTACGAGTGGATGGCGTCGGTGACGCTCATCATCGTGGCCACGTTCTTCATCCCGGTGTATCTGAAGAATAAAATCTTCACCATGCCGCAGTTCCTCAGCCAGCGCTACAACGGCACGGTAGCCATGATTATGGCCATTTTCTGGCTGGCGCTGTACGTGGTGGTTAACCTGACTTCGATTCTGTACCTCGGCGCTATTGCCGTAAGCAGCGTATCGGGCCTGAACCTCACGTTTTGTATGTACGCGCTGGCCATCGCCGCCGTCATCATCACGCTGGGCGGCATGAAGGTTATCGGCTTCACCGACGTTATTCAGGTATTCTTCCTGATTCTGGGCGGTTTGGCTACTACCTACCTGGCGCTCAACCTCGTATCGGAGCATTTCGGCACTACGGGCGTAGTCAACGGCTTTAACCTGCTGATGAACGAAGCCAACACGCACTTCCACATGATTGTGAAGCGCGACGACCCCAACTACCTCGACCTGCCCGGCCTGACGGTGCTGCTCGGCGGCCTCTGGATTGTAAACCTCAACTACTGGGGCTGCAACCAGTACATCACGCAGCGCGCCCTGGGTGCCGACCTGCCCACCGCCCGCGGCGGTCTGCTCTTCGCCGCCTTCTTGAAAATGCTGATGCCCGTAATCGTGGTACTGCCTGGCATCGCGGCTTACGTATTGTACAAAGAGAACGTGTTCGGCGCTACTGAATTTGGCTCGGGCGCTGACCTCAACCCCGACCGCGCTTACCCGGTGCTGCTCAACATCTTGCCGATTGGCTTGAAAGGTTTGTCGTTTGCGGCGCTGACGGCTGCCGTAGTAGCCTCGCTGGCCGGTAAGGCCAACTCGATTGCGACCATCTTCACGCTCGACGTGTACAAGAAGGTGCTGAATGAGAACGCCTCGGAGAAGAAGTTGGTAGCCGTGGGCAAAATCTCGGTGGTCGTGGCCATGCTGCTCGGCATCCTGATTGCGCCGCACCTGGGCATCGATAAGAAGGGTGGTTTCCAGTTCATTCAGGAGTACACGGGCTTCGTGTCGCCGGGCATTTTCGCTATGTTCATCCTGGGCTTCTTCTGGAAGAAAACGACCTCGGGCGCGGCGCTGTTCGCCACCATCGGCGGCTTCCTGTTCTCGATTGTGCTCAAGTTCCTGCCCGGTATGATGGACCTCTCGTTCCTGGCCCCGGTAGGCTTCGCCGTGAAGCCCGAAGGCTCGAACATCTACGAAATTCCGTTCCTCGACCGCATGGGCATCGTGTTCGTGTTCTGCATCGTGGGCATGATGCTTATCAGCCTCATCCAGGGCAAAGGCCAGGCTAGCCCCAAGGGCCTCGAAATCGACTCGAGCATGTTCCGCCCCAACCGCAGCTTCGCCATCGGTTCGGTTATCGTGCTGGCTATCATCACCGCGCTTTACACCATTTTCTGGTAAGCTGCGCGCAACTCCGGGCTCGGTAGGGCTGTGGGGAAGCGCGGGCTCACCGGCCTTGCTTTTCCACCCTACCCTTTGCTATGCCGCGCATTGCTAAAACCTCGTTGCTGACTTTTACCGGGCTCTGTGCTCTGGCCTTCGCGGCCAGGGCGCAGAGCCCGGCTGTTTCTGGCCTGTCGCAGGTCTGGGTGCCCGATTTGGGCAACGGCTCTTATAAAAACCCCGTGCTCTACGCCGACTACTCCGACCCCGACGTGGTGCGGGTGGGCAGCGACTACTACCTCACTTCGTCGAGCTTCAGCTCAGTGCCGGGCTTGCAAATCTTACACTCCAAAGACCTGGTAAACTGGTCGATAATCGGCACCGCACTGCCCGTGCAGCTGCCCCGCACCCGCTACGACCAGCCGCAGCCCGGCAACGGCGTGTGGGCCCCCGCGCTGCGCTTTCACCGGGGCGAATTTTACCTCTACTACCCCGACCCCGACCTGGGTATCTTCGTGGTGAAGGCCAAAAACCCGGCCGGCCCGTGGTCGGCCCCGGTGTGCATGAAGGCCGCCAAGGGCTGGATAGACCCTTGCCCCTTCTGGGATGAAGACGGCCGCGCCTACCTCGTCCACGCCTTTGCGGGCAGCCGGGCAGGCATCAAAAGCGTCATCCACGTGAGCGAAATGGCGCCCGACGGGCTGAGCTTGCTGGGCGAGGACAAGCTGGTTTTTGACGGGCACAAAGACCACCCGACCATTGAGGGCCCGAAGTTTTACAAGCGCCACGGCTACTACTACATCTTTGCGCCGGGCGGCGGCGTGCCCACCGGCTGGCAGGTAGCGCTGCGCTCGAAGAGCGTGTTCGGCCCCTACGAAGACAAGATTGTAATGGCCCAGGGCCAGTCGAAAACCAACGGCCCGCACCAGGGCGCGTGGGTCGATACGCCCGATGGCAAGCAGGACTGGTTTGTGCATTTCCAAGACCAGGAGGCTTACGGCCGGGTGGTGCATTTGCAGCCCCTGACCTGGAAAAACGACTGGCCCGTCATCGGCCTCGACCCCGACGGCGACGGCACCGGCGAGCCCGTGCAAACCTACCGCAAGCCCGCCGTGCCGGGTAAAACAGCCCTGGCCACGCCCGCCACCTCCGACGAATTCACCAGCAAAACGCTGGGCCTACAGTGGCAATGGCAGGCCAACCCGCAGCCCGCCTGGTACTCACTCACGGCCGCGCCGGGTAGCGTGCGCCTGGCCGCCGCGCCGCGCCCGGCCGACTACCAGAACTTCTGGCAGGTGCCCAGCCTACTGTTGCAAAAGCTGCCCGCCGAGCAGTTCACGGCCACCACCAAGCTCACCTTTACTCCCAAAGCCGAAGGCGAAAAAGCCGGCCTCGTGATGATGGGCATGGATTACGCCTACCTGGCCGCCACCTACCGGGCCGGCCGGCTGGAGCTGGCGCAAACCTTTTGCCTGAAAGCCGACAAGGGCGGCGCTGAAACCGCTTCCGCGCCTGTGACGGTGCCATTGGGGCAGCCGCTGTACCTGCGCGTGGCAGTGCGGCCAGGGGCCAGGTGCCAGTTTAGCTACAGCCTCGATGGGCAACAGTTTACGCCGCTGGGTGCCGAGTTTCCGGCCCGCGAGGGTAAGTGGGTAGGCGCGAAAATGGGCGTGTTTTGCTTAGGCGCTGGCGCGACGGCCACGGCGGGGTATGCCGATGTCGATTGGTGGCGGGTGACGCCGTAGGCGGCCCAGGCGCGTGGCACCTCACCCCCCGGC
>NZ_DASTEP010000104.1:0-20647 GCF_035709525.1 Hymenobacter sp.
CGTTCGTCAGGCTCCCCCTCTCCTTTTCGGAGAGGGGGCCGGCCCCATAGGGGTCTCGTGAGGCGACACGGTCGGCGAGCGTCGCGCTACTAACCGACTTTCACCGTCTGCCCGTCGTTGAGGTTTTGGTAGCCCGCCGAAATCACCTCGTCGCCCGGCTTCAGGCCGCTCAGCACTTCCTGCTTGCCGTTGTAGGTCTGGCCGGTTTTGATGACGCGCTTGGCAGCCACTTTTTTGCCGCCGTCGTTGCTCACTACCAGCACGTAGGCATTTTCCTCGTCGTGCTGAATGAGGTCGACCGGCAGCACGGTAGCGCTGTTGTTGCCGTAGTTTTTGATGCGGACCGTGGCCACCATGTTGGGGCGCAGCTTGCTGGCCACGTTGCCGGGCAGACGTAGCTCCACCGTGAAGGTGCGGCTGGTAGCCGAAATGGTGCGGCTCACGGTGCGCACGGTGCTCTCGATTTCCTCGCTGCCCATGTCGGGCAGCGTTACCAGCGCCTTGTCGCCGGCCTTGATGCTGCCCGCGTAAGCTTCTGATACGTCGGCCAATACCTTGCCGCCCTGGCCGCTGTTGAGCTGCACCACGGGCGCGCCAGGCGCTACCGTTTCGCCCAGCTTGGGCAGCACGTTATCGACTACGCCCGCGTAGGGAGCTACTACGTTGTAGAGCGATTTCTGCTGGTTGAGCGTGGCCAGGTTGCGCTGCAAGGCCTCGTAGTTGTTTTTGCTTTGCAGGTACTGCACCTCAGTGCCAATCTGCTGCTTCCAGAGGCCGGCCTGTTTTTCGTACACCGTTTTGGCCAGCTCCATGCGGGTGCGCAGCTCCGCGATGTTGGCATCCAGGATGCTGGCATCGACGGTGGCCAGCACCTGGCCTTTGCGCACCTGGTCGCCGCGCTGCACGCGCACGCTGGTGAGCGTGCCGGCCGCCCGCGCGCCCACGGTCGCGTTCTGGTCGAAGTCGACGCGGCCCTGCACTTCGAGGTAGCCCGCGAAGTTTTGGGGCGCTACCTTAATCACCGACACCGGCACGGCGGCGTTGGCTTCGGCTTCTTTGGCGGCCCCGGTTTTGGCTTCGAGGTCGGCTATTTTGGCCTGGGTGGCGGCCTGGTCGGCCTTCAGCTTGGCCAGCTCGGCCTTGGGGTCTTTGTCGCCCCCGCCGCACGAGGCGAGAAACAGCGCGGCGGCGAGTAGCGAGTAACGAGCGTTAGAGAGGTTCATATAGAAACTAGCTGTCATGCTGAGCAAAGCGAAGCATCTCGCTCGCATCATGGCTAACGTTGGGTTTACTGCTGCACGCGAGATGCTTCACTGCGTTCAGCATGACAAACGAATTAGAGGTTATTTGGCCTGCTGGTACAGCTCGCCGGTGGCTTTGTCGCGGTCTACCTTGGCCACCAGCACGTCGTAGATGGCGGCGTAGTAGTTGGTTTGGGCCTGGCGCAGGTCAGTTTCGGCCGTTATCAGCTCCACGTTGGAGCCCACGCCGGCCTGAAACTTGATTTTCGACACGCGGGCCACGTCGGCGGCCAGCGTCAGGTTGGCCTGCTGGTTGTCGAGCACGTCGAGGGCGTTGATGAGCGTCGTGCGGCTCTGCGCATCCTGCAAGTCAATGCTTTGGCGCAGCGTTTCGAAGCCCTGCTCAATTGTTTTCTGCTGAATGCGGGCCTGCTGAACCTGGTACTTGCGGCGGAAGCCATCGAACACCGGCACGTTCAGGGCCAGCCCCACGTTGCCGAAGCCAAACCAGTTCTGGTTGGCAAAGCCGGCGCCGTTGCGCGAGTCGGGCCCGCGGAAGGCAAACAAGTCGCTCGCCGACTTGGCCGAGCCCGAGAAGCCGTAGGCGGCCGTGAGGCTCAGGCGCGGGTAGGCACCGCGCTGGCGGTTGGCCAGGTCGAGGCCGGCCAGCGCCTGCTGCGTTTCGAGGGTCGAAAATTCGATGCGGTTGTTGTAGTTGAAGGCCGCCTGGGCCTGCGCGGGCTGGCCGGTGTTATTGACAGGCTCGCTGGCAGGCGTTTGGCCGGTAGTGGGCGGGGCCACGGTAGGCACCTGGCCGAGGCTAAGGTCACCGGCCCCGGTGTTGAAATTGGCCACGCCCAAGCGCTGGCGCAGCGCGCCGGCATCGACCACGGCCGCGCCGAGCGAGTCGGTGAGTTGCACGGTCTGCGCCTGCGGCAAACCCATCTGAAACTTGAGTAGCGCCACGCTCAACTCGGTGAGGCGCTGGGCTTTCTGCTGCTCCACCACCAGGTTGTTGCGCTGCACGCGCAGGCGGTCCACGTCGAGTTTTTCGGCAAAGCCGGCCTTGAAGGTCTTATCGGTTTGGTAGAGTAGCGTGTCGAGGCGCTGCACGTTGCGAGCCAGCAGCGCCAGGCGGGCGCGGGCCACCAGCGTGCTGTAATACGCCTTGCTCACCTGCTCAATCACGTCGATTTCGGCCTGCTGGGTTTGCTTCTTAGCCAGCTCCTCATACACCTTAGCGGCCTTGAGGCCAACCAGATACGAGCCATCAAACAGCATCTGCGAAAACGAAGCCGAGGTATTGCCCGCGTACTGCAAGCCGAAGGCCAGCGCCTGGGGCGGCAGCGCCACGGCCTGCGCGTAGGCCGGGCTCAAGGTCACGCTCTGACCGGCCGAGGCCGCCGCGATGTCGCGCGGCGTGAGGGTAGTGCCGCTCAGCGTCGGCCCTGAGAAGGCCCCGGCGTCAATCAGCGACTTTTGCAGCTTGAAGTTGTCGGCCAGGTTGGCGGCCACGTTCACCTGCGGCAGACCCTGGCTTTTCACCTCGCCTACCTTGGCTTTGGCGGTTTGCTCGGCCAGGCGGGTAGCCAGCAGGCTGGGCTTGTTTTGCACGGCGTAGCGCACGGCCTGGCTCAGGCTCATGGCCATCGGCCCCTGGCCGGCCTGCGCGGTGGGGGCCTGCGCCCGGGCGGGGGCAGCCGCCCCCAGGGCCAGGCCCGCCAGCAGCGCCCCGGTTAATACGTTGTTCATAAAAATGTGAAAGACAGAAGCGTCCGAGTAAAAAAAGCGGGGGCAAGCGCCCTATTCTTCTTCCGTAATGTGGCGGTATTTATTGAAGAGCCGGTGGCCCTTGAGCGTGGCCACGCCCAGCAAAAAGTGCTCGTCGAACACCCGGTTCACGCGCACCGGGCTAAACTGGGCGGGCGGGTAGCGGTCGGGGTCGAAGGCCAGCTCTATCTGGGCCAGGTTGAGGCGGGCCAGCACCTCCACGTCGAGGTCGGCCCGAAACAGCCCTTCGGCAATGCCGCGGCGCAGGTTTTGGGTTATCTGGTCGAGGATGAACGTGCTTTTGTGGGTCGAAAACAGCGCCCACGACTCGGGGTGGTACTTTTTGAGGTCGTAAAAAATGCTGGGATGCACGTTGGCAAATTCCTTGTCGGCCCAGGCCGAAAGGTTGAGCATTTCCTCCACGGCATCGGCGGCGGTGCTGGCCACGCGGGTGCATTCGCCCTGCGCCTGGCAAAGGTGGCCCGACATCGTAGCCAGCACGATGGCGTCTTTGCTGGCGAAGGTTTTGTACAACGTTTTCTTCGACATGCCGAGGTCGGCGGCGATGTCGTCCATGCTCACGCTCTTAATGCCGTTGCGCAAAAAAAGCGCGCCGGCGCGGGTCAGGATGCGGTCTTTGTTTTCCATGTTTGGCACCGCAAAGATACAATGGAAACTTTCAGTGAGTTCATAGTTTCCAAAGTTTCTTTCTTCTTACCTCCCAGAGCCTATTTCCGCTTCAATGACGCCTCTACTTCCGAATTACTTTAGGCAGCTGACTATTTTTTCCTAGCAAGGCCCAGCAGTTGTTTTCCGGCTACTCGGCTTAGCGCGACAAAGCTAAATAATTTGGCTCAATATTTTAGCATAAAATTGCTAATATTTTTAAACCTCAGCGGTGAGCCGGGGCACCTTGCGGCCAGCCGGTACCTTTGCAACCCATCCTAGTTCTTGCGCTCATGAAAATCCGCGTTGGCTTCGGCTACGACGTTCACCAACTCAAAGAGGGCCTGCCCTTCTGGCTCGGCGGCATCGAGGTGCCGCACACCCACGGCGCGCTCGGCCACTCCGATGCCGACGTGCTCATCCACGTCATTTGCGATGCCCTGCTGGGCGCGGCCAACCTGCGCGACATCGGCTTCCACTTCCCCGACACCGATGCGCAGTACAAGGGCATCGACAGCAAAAAGCTGCTCGCCGAGGTCATGCGGATTTTGCGCGAAAAAGGCTACGAAGTCGGCAACATCGACTCGACCATCTGCCTGGAGCAACCCAAGGTGAACCCGCACATTCCGGCCATGCAGCGCGTGCTGGCCGAGGTGATGGGCGTGGATGTGGACGACATTTCCATTAAGGCGACTACGACCGAGAAGCTGGGCTTTGTGGGCCGGCAGGAGGGCGTGGCCGCCTACGCTACCGTGCTGATACAGCGTGTAGGGTAAGCTTTAGCTTGCCTTTTCTACGCTACCCTTTCCCTTGTCAATCAGAACTTACCCTACCCTTTCGCTGGCAAGCTAAAGCTTACCCTACATTATTTATGAAATACTCCCTGCTGCTACTCGCCGGCCTGGCGCTGCCGGCCACCGCCCTGGCCCAGCGCCCGGTTAAAATCAAGACCAAGGTCAAAAACGTGCCCCCGGCCGCCGCCCCCGCCAAGCCGCTGAAAGTGGCCCCAGCCGCCCCCGCGGCCGACTACGCCACGCTTTACGCCGAGCGCTACATCACGCAGGACAAGCTGCGGCGCGACCTCACCATCTTGGCCTCCGACGAGTACGAGGGCCGCGAAACCGGCACCAAGGGCCAGAAAATGGCCGCTGCCTACATCAGCCAGCAATTCAAGCTTGATAGCCTGGTAGCGCCGGTAACTTCCAACAAGGAAAACCCTTACTTGCAGCCGTTCAGCCTGGAGCGCAGCGCCTGGCAGCCGGGCGGCACGCTCACGGTGGGCGGCAAAAGCTACAAGTGGCTGGAGGATTTTTACGCCTTCGGGCGCTCGCCCTTCCAGCAGGCTACGGCGGTGCAGCCGGTGTTCGTGGGCTACGGCATCGAGCAGGGCGCGTACTCTGATTATAAGGGCGTTGACGTAAAAGGCAAAGACCTGATAGTGCTGCTCGGCGAGCCGCACACGCCCGAGGGCGGCCCCGTGCTCAGCCCCGATGGCAACGCCACCAAGTGGGGCGTGGACTTCCGGGCCAAGGCCGCGCTGGCGGCCCAGAAGGGGGCGCGCAGCGTGTTTTTCGTGGATTACTCGCCCAACTCCAACTTCGCCAAGCTCATGGGCCGGCTTGCGCCGCGCGTGATGCAGCCCATCATCGCGCCGGCCGAGGCGAGCGGCGGGCGGGCGCCGTCGTTTTTCGTATCGCCGGCCTTGGCCGATAAGATGCTGGGCACGTCGGCCGCCGCCGTGGCCGCGTATGAGAAAGAGGCTGCTGCCGCCAAAGCGCCGGTAGCCAACAAGTTCAAGCCGGTGCGCTTCACCATTTCGGCCCCGCAGGAGCGCTCGGCGGTGGGCACCGAGAACGTGTTGGGCTTTTTGCCAGGCACCGATAAGAAGGATGAGATTCTGGTAGTGTCGGCGCACTACGACCACCTGGGCATCATCGGCGGCGAGGTCTACAACGGGGCCGACGACGACGGCTCGGGCACGACCGGGATGCTGGCCATCGCGGAGGCCTTTACCAAAGCCGCGCACGCGGGGCACGGGCCACGCCGCAGCATTTTGTTTCTGGCCAATACGGGCGAGGAAAAGGGTTTGCTGGGCTCGCAGTACTACACCGACCACCCGGTTTTTCCGCTGGCCAATACCATCACCGACCTCAACATTGACATGATAGGCCGCACCGACGCAGCCCACGAGGGCAAGGCGGACTACGTGTACGTTATCGGCTCGGACAAGCTTTCCTCGCAATTGCACGCGGTGTTGGAGCGGGCCAACCAGCAGCACGGCAACCTGGCGCTCGACTACCGCTTCAACGACCCCAACGACCCCAACCGCTTCTACTACCGCTCGGACCACTACAACTTCGCGGTGCATAAAATCCCGGTGGCGTTCTTCTTCAACGGCGTACACGCCGACTACCACGAGGCCAGCGACGAGGTCGATAAAATCGAGTTTGGCAAGATGGAGGCGCGGGCGCGGCTCGTGTTTTACACGGCCTGGGAGCTGGCGAACCGGGAGGAGCGGCCGATAGTTGATTCTAATAAACCGTAGGTAATTTTTCGCGCAGTGTTTCGCAGTGTTAAAGCGCAGTGTTCCGCAGTGCTGAGCAAACACCCCAAAACACTGCGTTTTAACACTGCGAAACACTGCGCGAAATGCTAAAGTCTACCGCCTTCCAAACCGACGCCGAAGCCAAAGCCTTCGACCTCGAACACCGCCGCAAAATCCGCTTTAACATCGGCAAGTACGACGCGGCCGTGCGCGCCGGCCTACAGCTCTACACCGACCACGAGCTGGCCCGCGCCCGCGCCGCCTCCCTCAAGGCCGGCGTGCTCGAAAAGCTGGATGACTACTTGCTCCAGTTCGAAGCCGCCTTCACGGCGCGGGGCGGGCGCGTGGTGTGGGCCAGCGATGCCCAAGAGGCGCTGGACGAAATCGGCCGCCTCACTGCTGCCCGCCACACGCGCACGGTGGTGAAAGCCAAGAGCATGACGACGGAGGAAATCCACGTCAATAAGTATCTACAAAGCAAAGGCATAGAGTCAGTCGAAACCGACCTGGGCGAGTACATTGTGCAGCTCAACGGCGAGCGGCCCTACCACATCGTGACGCCGGCCATGCACCTGAGCAAGGCCGACATCGCCAACATCTTCGTCAAGCACCTCGGCATCGCGCACACCGACGATGCGCAGCAGCTTGTACTCACCGCCCGGCATTTGCTGCGCGACAAGTACACGGCGGCCGAAGTAGGCATCACGGGCGGCAACTTTCTGATTGCCAAGGAAGGCGGCGTGGCCGTAACCGAAAATGAGGGCAACGCCCGCCTGTCGGCTACTTTCCCCAAGCTGCACATCGCGGTGGTGGGCATCGAGAAGCTGATTCCGCAGCTCACCGACCTCGATTTATTCTGGCCGCTGCTCAGCACTAGCGGCACCGGGCAGCAGGTAACGGTTTATAATACCGTGTACTTCGGCCCGCGCCAGGCCGGCGAGCCCGACGGACCGGAGGAGATGGTAGTCATCCTGCTCGATAACGGCCGCACCAACCTGCTCGCCCGCCCCGACCGCCGCGAGGCGCTACGTTGCATCCGCTGCGGCGCGTGCCTGAACGTGTGCCCGGTGTACAAAAACATCGGCGGGCATACCTATGAAACGACCTATTCGGGGCCGATTGGCTCGGTCATTAGCCCGCACCTGAGTGGGCTGAAGGAGCACCAGCACCTGAGCTTTGCCAGCAGCCTGTGCGGGGCGTGCACCAGCGTGTGCCCGGTCCGCATCAACCTGCACAACCTGCTGCTGCTCAACCGTCAGGAGAGCGTGCGCGAGGGCCACAACACGCTGGTGGAGAAAACAGCCATCGGCCTCTGGCGCTGGAGCATGCGCCACCGCTGGGCGCTCGACGTGCTGCCCGGCCGCCTCAAAGATTTCAGCCTCGGCTACCTGCTCGACCATGCCGGCTGGCGCAAGCGCCGCGAGAGCCTGCGGGTGGCCGACAAGTCGTTTCGGGAGCTGTGGAAAGGGCGGCAGTAGCAAAGTAGCCAATGTCTAGCTGCCATTAGCACGGAGGCAATAGGCAATATTTTGCCCTATATCATCAATTATTGCTAAATTCACCTTTGCAAAAACCTAAATAGGCAACATAATGCCTAACCTCGGAAGCATTATTGCGCAGCACAGGCAACGAATGCGCCTCACTCAGCAAGAACTTGCTGAACTGAGCGGCGTATCGGTGCGCCTGTTGCGGGAACTGGAGGCCGGCCGGGCCAACCCAGGAATGCGGCAGTTGGCAAAAATTGCGACAGTACTTCATCTTACCCTTACGCTCGCGCCCAAAGCCGATGAAACCGCAAGCCGCTGAAGTTTTTTTCAACGACCAGCTAGCGGGTATTCTCCAGAAAACCGGGCAGCAGTACAGCTTTCGTTATGACCCGGCCTATTTGCAAACCGACCTGCCCGCCGTCAGCCTGACGTTGCCAAAGCAGGCAGCCGCGTTTGTTTCGCCGGTGTTGTTCAGCTTTTTCTACGGTCTGCTGGCCGAAGGCGTGGCCAAACAGATACAGTGCCAAGAGCTGAAAATTGATGAACACGACCATTTTACCCGGCTTTTGCGCACGGCGCACACCGAAACCATCGGCGGCGTAACGGTGCGCGCGCTTTTGCCCAAGCCATGACTACGTGCGTTGCCTGCCTGCGCCACCTCAAGAAAGCAGAAACGGATTTTTGCGAAGCTTGCCGCCAAGAGCTTTTCGATGGCGGGGCAGTACCAGTCGTACTACCTTTTGCGCCCCCAGCTACGGCTACTTATGAGGAAATGAAGCGCCTGCACGAGCTGACGCGCCAGATTTCGGTGTCGGGCGTGCAGGAGAAATTTTCGCTGCGGCTGGCAGAGAAAAGTACCCCACAACTGGTCCTTACGGCGCGGGGCGGGCAATACATCCTCAAGCCCGTGCCACCCACGCGCTTTCGCCACGTGGCCGAACTACCAGCCAACGAGCACTTCACCATGCAACTGGCCCGGCAGGTATTCAAGCTACCCACGGCGGCGTGCGCGGTGATGCGCTTTGCCGACGGCAGCCCGGCCTACCTGACGCGGCGCTTCGATGTGCTACCCAATGGTGCGCGCCTGGCCCAAGAAGACTTTGCGCAGCTAGGCGGGCGCACCGAGATGGAGCACGGCGACAACTACAAGTACGATTTTAGCCACGAAGAAATGGGCCGGCTCATTCGCCGCCACCTGCCGGGCAGTTACGTCGAGCAGCTGACTTTATTCTTCCGCCTTACGCTCTTCAACTACCTCGTCAGCAACGGCGACGCGCACCTCAAAAACTTCTCGCTCTACCGCTTGCCCAGCGGCGAATACCGCCTCACGCCCGCCTACGACCTGCTCAATACCAGCCTGCACGTAGAGGATGGCAATGGCCTCGCGCTCGACCTTTTTGCGGATGACTACGCCACGCCCAGCTTCGCGGCCAACGCCTACCTGGCCTACGATGACTTTCTGGAATTTGGCATCCGCATCGGCCTGCCGCCCAGCCGGGTGCGGCGGGTGCTGGCCGATATGGCCGGCCACGAAGCGGCCATCGACAAGCTGCTCAGCCGCTCTTTTATGACACCTGAGATGCAGGCGCGCTACGCGGCCAGCCTCGCCGGCCGCCGCCAGCGCCTGCGCTATTCGCTGGCGGGCGGCTAGAAACCCGCCGGGCCCGTACAACGGGTTATGTCAACTACTGTGGAGTATGGGCTGCGCCTGCTGGCGGGCGCGGCCGGCATCTGGCTGGTTATTACGACGGTTTCGGGCGCTATCCGCTCGTTTGTGCTGCCGCGCAGCGAGTCGGTGCGGCTCAATATGTTCGTGTTTGGCGGCGTGCGGGCGCTGTTCGACTTCGCGGCGCGGCGCGCTACCACCTACGCCCGGCGCGACCGCATCCTGGCGCACTACGCGCCGGTGGCGCTGGTGGCGCTGCCCATCGGGTGGCTGGCGCTGGTGGGCGTGGGCTATTCGGCCATCTACTGGGCGCTGGGTGTGGAGGACTTCACCAAGAGTTACGAGCTCAGCGGCAGCTCGCTGCTCACGCTGGGCACTACCTCGGAGAGTGGGCTGGCGGTCAACGTATTCAGCTACTCGGAGGCCACCATTGGGCTGCTGCTGCTCACGCTGCTCATTTCTTACCTGCCGACGCTGTACCAAGCGTTTTCGCGGCGCGAAATCGTGGTGGCGCAGGTGGAATTGCGGGCGGGTATTCCGGCCACGGCGGCGGGGCTGCTGGCATGGCTGGGCCCCGATTTCAGCCGCGACGACGCGCAGTGGCTGGACTGGGAAAAATGGCTGGTTGAAATCGACGAAAGCCACACCTCGCTGCCGGTGCTGGCGTTTTTTCGGTCGCCGCAAGGCGGGCGCTCGTGGGTGATGGCGGCCGGCCTCATCCTCGACGCGGCCAACCTGCATTTCTCGGCCCTCGACGCGGCGCCCTCGCGGCAGGTCGAAACTACCTTCAAGGCCGGCGTGCTGGCTTTGAATCGAGTTTATCGCTTCTTTGACCACACCGCCGAAACCGAGCCCGCCGAGCTGCGCCCGCCCGAGGAGCAGGCCGCCGACGCGCCCGGCCGCCAGGATTTTGCCGCCACTTGGCGCGCGCTGCGCGCCGCCGGCCTGCCGTTGCGCCCCAGCGAGGAAGACGCCTGGCAGCACTACGCCGACCGCCGCCGGCGCTACGCTCCGGCGCTGGCTTTTTTGAATGAGCTGCTGATGACGCCGCCGCTGGAGCGGTAGCCGGCTGGCCCGCCGCTAGCCGCGCAGCTTAAGTGAAATTCAAATGGGACGCAAGTAATTGAAGTGGATTGCAAGTATTTTTTTTATTCCTGGCATAATCCTACCCCAAGCCCCGCTGGCATTCACCAGCGGGGCTTCTTTTTGGGAATGTACCAGCGTGAGCTTCTTGCATGAATTATAAGCAATTGCTTTAAAGTACTACACGAGCTTATATTTAGCCCGCGAAACTGCGTGTCCCTACCGGTTTTGCCAACACTCTACCCTCTTGGCACTTTGGTGGCCGCCAGCTGGCTGGTTTACAGCGGCTGGGGCCGGTTCGATGTGCCAGCCCACCCACTTTCCTGTGTGCTGCTGCAAAGCTCGGCTGTTCGGTGCGTCCGGGCGGCGGGGCTGCCGCTGGATGTTATACCCTACAAGGCTACCCGCGCTGCTTTTTACCTTCCTTATGTTAAACACATTACAAGCAGAAACCCCGGTTAAACAGAAAAAAGCATTTGCTGAAAATTGGAAAAAGCTGCTGGTTGTGCTGGCGCTGCTGCTACCGGGCAGCGGGGCCTGGGCACAGGCCGTCAAGACCTTGCCGGGCAGCTACGCCAACTTTCGGGCGGCCATTACCGACATCAACGCCAACTACCCCTCGGGGGGCGTGACGGTGCTGGTGCTGGCCGGCTACACCGACCAGCTGAGCAGCCCGCTGCCGGCGCTCACGGCGCAGGGCTCGGCTAGCCGGCCCATCGTGTTTCAGCGGCTGGGGGTGGGCGGCAACCCGCGCATCGTGGCGCCGGTGGGCACTTCTACCACCACCGATGCCATCGTGCGCCTGGCGGGGGCCGACTACGTCACGTTTGACGGCATCGACCTGCTCGACCCCAGCTCGCACACCGGGCAGGCGGCGGCGGCCGAGTTTGGCTACGCCTTCTTCCGGGCCTCGGCCACCAACGGCTGCCAGTACAACACCATCAAAAACTGCGTGGTCTCGCTGAACCGGGCGGGCAGCAACTCGACCTCGGGGCTTATCTACGGCATTTACGGGGCCAGCACCACGGTGGCGGGCGCGGCCGTGGCCACTACCAGCGCCAGCGGCACCAACTCGTACAACAACTTCTACGGCAACACGATATTGAATACGCAGGCGGGCATTTGCCTGGTGGGCTACGACGACCAGAACGCACCCTACAGCCTGCTCGACCAAGACAACGACATCGGGGGCACGGCGTCGGCTACCGGCAACACCATCGTCAACTTCGGGGGCCTGGACGCGGCCCCGGCCTACGGCATCCGGCTGGTAAACCAGGACGATAGCAACGTGAGCTTTAACTCGCTGAATAATGCCGGCAGCGGCGGCGAGCCCAGCGCCAATGCTTTTTTCGGCATTCAGATTACCGAGGGGCGCAATGCCAGCTGCCGGGTGGTGCGCAACTATATCGTTATCGGGCAGGAGCTGAACAACAGCCCGGTAACGGGCATCGTGACCGACCTCGACGGCACCGGCACCACGACGGTGCAGGAAAATACCGTGAGCCTGACGCTGGCGGCCGGCAGCGGCCGCAGCAGCACCGGCCCGCGCTACCTGCTGGCCAATACCGGGGCCACGGCCACGCTCCAGCTCAACAACAACTCGGCTAACTTTGACCTGAGCGCCACCGGCGGCGGCAGCCTCGGCGGAGCCACCTACGGCGTGTACAACGCAGGGGCCGTGACGGGCACCGCCGCGCTGAGCAGCAACCGGGTGACGTATGCCCTGAGCGGCACCAACAGCCGCCTCGATGCCGACTGCTACGGCGTGTACAGCGCCAGCCCCGGCGCCATGGGCAGCCTCACAATGAGCCGCAACAACGTGAGCTACCGCCTCACCGCTGCCAACGGCAACCTGACGGGCGACGCCGTGGCCCTGGGCAATGCCGGCCCGGTAGGTGGCAACCTGGCCATCACCAACAACACCACCGCCATCGCTACCACGGTGATGGGCGGCGCGGTGACGGGCCAGCTCGCGGGCATCGTGAACCAGGCGGCGGGCACCGTGGGCGGCACTACCACCATCGACGGCAACAGCCTCGGCTTTCCGTGGCTGGGCACTACCTCGGGCACCACCTCGAGCTCGCTGCAAGGGGCCGTGAACCTGGCGGCCCTGACCGGCGCGGCCTCGCTGAGCGGCAACACGCTGAGCTACGGCGGCGGCGGCAGCCCGGGCAGCTTCACCTCGTCGTTTGCGGGGGTGCTGAACGCCGGGGCCACGGCCTCGACCTTGCAGCTGAGCAACAACACGCTGCTGAATAGCTACTGCAACAGCACGGGCGCGCTGACGCTGATTGGGGCGACGGGCACGAGCGGCGGGCTGCTGACCATCAGCAACAACCGCTACGAGAACAGCAGCGTGGCTTCGACCGGGCAGGTGTATTTCATCAATGCTACCTCGGCCAGCCCCAATATGCTGGTGCAGGGCAACGTGCTGCGCAACTTCACGAAGGACGGCTCTTCGACGGCCACGGTGTACGGCTACTTCAACGCGGGCCAGCCCACGGCGGCCGGCACCCACACCATCAGCGGCAACAGCATCACGGGCCTGAACCTGACGGGCACTTCGGGCGCGTTCGCGTCGCCGTTCGGCGGCATTTTATCGAGCCCCAGCCTGGCTACTACCCAGGTCATTACCAACAACACGGTGGGGCTGCTGGCCAGCGGCGGCACCATCATGACCGGCAACGCGCCGCTGACGGGCATTTTTGCGGGCGGCGCCGGCGCCAACACGGTCATTTCGGGCAATACCGTGCAGAGCCTCATGGGCAGTGGCACCATCGTGGGCCTCAGCACCACGGCCAGCCTCACCGACCCGCTCGCCCCGGCCGGCAACCTGGCGGGCGGCAGCATCTACGGCAATACCTTCAGCAACCTGACTGCCACCAACCGCTCGGCCACGGTGTGCGGGCTGTTTTTGGCGGGCAAGGCCAATGCGGTGCCCGCCAGCGCCTACGGCAACAAAATCAGCAACCTGAGCGCCGACGCCGGCACCGGCAGCGTGGTGTGGGGCATCTACGTGGCGGGCGGCGCTACCCTCACGCTGCACAACAACCTGATTGCGAACCTCTACGCGAGCGCGGCCAACAACCCCGAGTCGATAACCGGCATTTACCTGAACGCGGGCGCAAGCCTGAACCTCTACTACAACACCGTGTACCTCGATGGCACGAGCTCGGGCTACGGCTTTGGCTCGGCGTGCATTGCCTTTGGCAGCGCGCCCACGGCCATCGACCTGCGCAATAACCTGGCCGTGAACACGGCCACGGCCAGCAACACCAGCCTGGCGGTGGCCCTGCGCCGCACCACGGCGGGCACGCCCGGCATTGCCCCCGCCAACCTGGCCTCTACCCTCAACAACAACCTGCTCTTTGGCCGCTACCTCTACGCTGAAGGCCTGACCAGCGGGGCGGCCACCAACGCCCTGACCACCCTGGCCGCCTACCGCACCTTTATGAACACAACCGACGGCCGCGAGCAGCGCACCGTCAGCCAGTCGGTCGGCTTTATCAGCACCAATATGCTGAGCAGCAATTTTCTACGGCCTGGCATCGGCGCGCCCTCGCCGGCGGCGGGCGGCGCGCAGCCCTTGAGCAGCCTGCCCAAAGACTACGCCGGCGCGACCCGCAGCAGCAGCACGCCCGACATCGGGGCGCTGGAGGGCGGCTACACCTACCTCGACCAGGTGGGCCCGGCCATCAGCTACGCCCCGCTGGCCAACACCACCCAGACCACTAACCCCACGCTGGCCAACGTGAGCGTAACCGACCCGGCCCCCGGTGCGGGCGTGGCCAGCGGCCCCAATACCCGGCCCCGCTTGTACTACAAGCTCGCTACCGATGCCAACGTCTTCAACGACAACACCAGCAACACGCCGGGCTGGAAGTATGCGGTGGCCAGCACCAGCAGCTCGCCCTACAGCTTCGTGCTCGACTACAATGCGCTGTACAACGGCCCGGCCATCGTGGGGGGTATGGTGGTGCAGTACTTCGTGGTGGCGCAGGACATGGCCAACACGCCCAACGTATCCCTCAGTGCCGGCGCGCTGGCTACCGTGCCCGGCAGCGTCGACCTCAAGGCGGCAGCCTTTCCGCTCGGCGCGGCGGGTAGCGCGGCTATCAACTCCTTCACCATCACTGCCCCAGTCATCACCACGCCGCCCGTGACAACCACTCCGGGCACGGGTTCGGGCACTGGTACTGGAACGGGCACGGGTACAGGTACCGGAACGGGTACGGGTACGGGTACGGGTACAGGCACAGGAACCGGCACGACCACGCCGGGCGCGGCGCTGCCCACGGCGCTGCTGGTAGGAGCCGGCCAGACGTATACTTCGCTCACCAACGCGGGCGGCGCTTTCGAGGCCCTGAACGCGGGCGTGCTGCAAGGCAATACCACCCTGACCATTACCTCGGACCTGGCGAGCGAAACCGGGGCGGTAGCCCTGAGCGCGCCCAGCAACGGCAGCTACACGCTCACCATCCGCTCCGACGGGCAGCTGCGCACCATCAGCGGGGTGGCCACCAACATGGCGGGCCTCATTCGGCTGGTAGGGGCCGACCGCGTTACCGTGACGGGGGCGCAGCCCGGCAGCAGCTCGCAAAACCTGCTGTTTCGCAACTACACCAGCGGCGCGCCCACCTTCGCCTTCATGGCCGATGCCAGCGGCAACACCCTCACCAACCTGCTGGTGGAAAGCAGCAACAACAACCCCAGCAGCGGGGCCATCTTGCTGGGCAGCGGCAGCAGCACCGGCAACAACGACAACACGTTCAACAGCCTCAACATCCGCCCCGTGGGCAACGCCACCACGGCGGGCTACGCCAACGGCCTCTTCTCGGCCGGGGCCAACAGCGCGGTGCTGAACTCGGGCACCAAGCTGACCAACAGCCTGGTGCACGAGTTTTCCAGCAATGGCTTCTACGCCGTTAGCCACAGCACCAGCTGCACCGTATCGGGCAACAGTTTTTACGAGCAGGGCAGCCGCTCGACGGCCCTGTGCGCCGTGCGCCTCGATGCGGGCGGCGCGCACACGGTCAGCAACAACCTGTTTTACCACACCACGGGCACGCTCAGCGGCACCGTCACGGGCATTTCGCTCACGGGCGGGGGCAGCGGCAGCACCGTGAGCGGCAACCTCATCGGGGGCAGCGTGGTGGGCGGGGCCAGCGCTACCATGAATGTGTCGTCGGGCTTCAGCGGCATTGTGCTGGCGGTGGGCTCGGGCGCGGCCAGCACCGTGCAGGGCAATACCATCCAGGCCATTACCAACACTTCGAAAACGTCTTCGACCTTCGGCATCAACGTATCGACGGGGGTAGTGACGGTAACGGGCAACCTGGTGGGCAATGCCACCAGCAGCCGGGGCATCGTGGTCAACTACGACGCCTACGGCATCAGCATCGGCACGTCGGCGGCGTCGACCATCAGCAACAACCAGCTGGTGAACCTGCAAACCGGCCCCAATCCGGCTGATGGCTTGTACCTAACGGGCATCAACTTTAAGGCCGGCACCGGCGGCACGCACACCGTGGTGGCCAACCTGGTGAGCAGCCTGCTGAACCGCTCGGTGCCCGACGACGACAACAGCTCGGACACCCAGACGGTGGGCCTGCTCAGCCAGAGCACCGGCCAGCTGACGGTGCAGCGCAACCAGTTCAACAACATCGGCAGCCTGGCCACGGCCACCGGCAGCACCAACAATCACTACGTGAGCGCCCTGAACCTGGTGCGCGCCGGCGCGGGCAGCCAGATTACCCGCAACCGCGCCTATGGGCTGTTTGCCTCCAGCGCGGGCACGGGCGCCACTGCCGACGTGGTAGTGGCCCTGCACAACGGCGGCACCAGCACCACGGTGGCCAACAACCAGTTGTCGGTGCCAGCCAGCGCCTCGGCAGCCCCGCAGGCGTTTGGCATTCTGGAAAACGGCACGGCCAACACCTACGCCTACAACTCGGTGTATCTGGGCGGCCAGGGGCCGTCCGACACCTATGCCTTTTACCGGGCCAGCACCACGGCGGGCTTGCTGATGCGCAATAATATCTTCTACAACGACCGCCGGGGCCGGGGCCTCAACCTGGCCATCGGCACGGCCTCGGCCACGGGCTGGGTGGCGGCCACGGCCACGCCCTCCAATGCGACATCCGACTACAACCTGTTCTTTACCAGCGACAGCACGGAGGTAGGCAGCTGGGCCGGCACCACGCTCAACTTCAGCGGCTGGAAGCGGGCGCAGCCCACCGGCAGCGGCGGCGACCGCAGCTCGATGCGCGAGCAAAACACGGTGATATCGGCCGCCAGCCTCTTTGGCAACGCCAACGGCGGCGACCTGGCCATCAACGTGGGCGGCCCCGCCGCCTGGTACACCAACGGCACCGGCGTGCAGCTGCCGGGCCTCGGCACCGACTACACTGGCAGCCCGCGCCCCACCACCGTGGCCGCCGGCGCCCCCGACATCGGCGCGCTTGAAGTGACGCCCACCGGCACCCCGCCCGAACTGGCCACCACGGGCCGGCCCAGCCGGGGCAGCACCCAAACCTTCTGGCTGGGGGGCCGCGCCCTGGCCCGCGTAACCTGGGGCTATAATGGCTCGCTGCCCAATGGCCTCACCGTGCGCTACTACTCGGGCACCAACCCGCCCACTCCCTACCCCGGCGGGGCCAGCTTTGCCAACGTGTACTTCGCGCTCAGCAACGATAACAACAGCGGCAACAACTACACCTACGCCCCCACCCTGTACTACGACCCCGCCCTGCTGGGCCGGATAGCCAACGAAACCGACCAGCTCGTGGCCCAGCGCACCGCCAACGGTGGCAGCTACGACTTGTATGCCTCGGGGCTCGACCAGGGGGCCCGCTCGCTCGCCGGCCCGCAGGGGCTGTCGCGCCTGAGCGTGTTTGCCATCGGCAGCTGGGGCAATAGCGCGGCGCGCGCCGCCGGCGCACCGCTGGCCACGCTCACGCGCGTGGCCGCCACCGACCAGGGCAGCGGCGGGGCCGTGCTAAACTGGCACACGCCCTCCGAAGCCAACAACGCGGGCTTTGAGGTGCAAGTCAGCCTCGATGGCAGCAGCTTCCGTCCGCTCGGCTTCGTGGCCCCGGCCGCCGCCAGCAGCACTACCGCCCACGACTACTCCTTCCTCGACCCCGAGGCCGCCCAGCCCGGCCTGCGCCACTACCGCCTGCGCCAGCTCGACCTCGACGGCCGCGAGCGCTTTTCGGCCGTGCGCACGCTGCACGTAGCACCCGCCGCGGCCGAGGTGCTCAGCGCCACCCCCAACCCCTTCGGGGCCAGCCTCACGGTGCGCCTGCAGCTGCCCACTGCCAGCCCCGCCACCCTGCGCCTCACCGATGCGCGCGGCCGGGTAGTGCGCACCCAAAGCCTGGGCGAGCTGCCCGCCGGCCCCAGCCAAACGACGCTACCTGACCTCGGCGAGCTGGCCCCCGGCCTGTACATTCTGCACGTGGCCCTGCCCCACACCACCTACACCCTCAAGGTAACGAAGGAGTAGGCCGCCCGCCGGGCGGGTGCCAGCCAGCAGGCCCCAAGGGGGCGCGTCTTGCCGACCAGCAAGGCGCGCCCCCTTTCCGTTGGCACCCGGGGCGCTCGCAAAGGCGCGTGTGCCAGCGCCGGCGTACCGCCGCTGGTGGGAGTCGAGCGGGATAGTTGGGGCGTTGGTCGATATGGCTAACTGGCTAAATACAATTAACTATTTGTTTTTCAATTGCTTGAAAACATTCAGCCAATTGACTGCCAGCTGACTACCGGCAGGCCTGGCACTCCGCTTGCCTTTGGAAGGTCAGACGCGTCGCTCTTTTCTTTCCTTCCACCTACTACCCTTATCGCCATGAAAGCCCCCCTGTTTTCCTTCGTTGCCGCCGCCGCCCTGTTCCTGGCTACCGCCGCCTCGGCCTCTCCCCTCGACCACGACCGCGACCGCGACCCGCGCCGCCTCTCGCCCCGCGAGCGCGCCCGCTACGAGCAAACCCAGCGTGAGCGGGCCCGCTTCGAGCAGGCTCAGCGCGAGCGCGAGCGCCAGCAGGCCCTGGAGCGGGCCCGCTGGGAAGCCCAGCACCGCTACGACCGCCGCCCCGCCCGGCCCTATGGCCGCTAGCCCGCTCGCCCGCAGCTGCGGCAGCCCGGCGCGGGCATTCACCTCTACCCTGCTCTTCTCAACTGCTACCATTCGGCAAATAAAAAGCCCCGCTGGCCGTGCCAGCGGGGCTTTTTCAGCTTAGGATGCCGGGGGCTACTCGCGCACCAGGCGGCGGGTTTCTACGCCGTCGGCATTGGTGAGGCGCAGCAGGTACACACCCGGAGCCACACCCGAAAGGTCGAGCCCGTGGCTAGCCACGCCCGTAGTGGCGGGCAGCGCCTGGCTGCGCACCACGCGGCCCAGCGCATCGACTACGGCCAGCTGCGTGGCCGAGCGGAAGCCGCTCATTTCCAGCGTCACCTGCCCGTTGGGCGTGGGGTTGGGGTAGAGCCGCACGCTAGCCCCGGCAATGCCAGCGCGCGTGGTCGTGACTACCGTGGCCACCGAGGCCGGCGAGGCGCAGCCAAAGCTGTTGGTCACCACTACCGTGTAGGGGCCGTAGGTGGTGGCCGAGCCATTCACCACGTAGCTCTGGCCGGTAGCGCCCGCGATGGGGCTGCCGTTGAAGTAGAACTGGTTGCCCGTGGCCGCGCTTGAGGTGAGCGTGGTTTGCGTGCCGTTGTAGGTGGCCGTGAGCGTGGGCTGGGCCGGGGTGGGGTTCACCGTGATGGTGGCCGTGGCCGTGCCGGGGCAGCTGCCCGCGCCCGTGGCGGCCACCGTGTTGGTGACGGTGTAGGTGCCGGCCGTGGAGGTCGCCAGGTTCACGGCCCCGGTGGCCGCGTCGAGGGTCAGGCCCGTGGTGGAGGTGAAGGTGCCGGCCGTGGCGCCGCTGGCCAGCGTGGCGGCCACCGTGCCGGTGCTGCCAGCGCAGTTGCCGCCCGTGGCCGGGTAGCTGAAGCCCGCCGCAGCCCCCGGCGTCACATTTACCTGAATGGCCGTGCGCGTGGAGTTCACGCACTCGCTGCTGAAGGTCAGGTTGAAGAAGCTATTGTAGGTCGTGTTCGAGTAGGTAGTCGACGTGGCCGAAGAGTAGGAACCCTTCACGCTCAGCACGCCATCGGCCGAAACCAGAGGATACGTGCCCGTGTACGACGTGTAGCGGCCCAGGGCGCCGGTGGCGTTCGAGAGCTTGTAGTCGCCGGCGGTGAGGGCGTAGTTCAGGGGCACCGTTACGCGGGTGCCCACCTGCGCGGCCGTTACCGTGATGGTCACGTTGCTGCCGGCCACGGCGGTAGCCGTGCCGCCGGGCTGGGTGCCCGCCACGCTGTAGAGGCGAATGGTGAGCGTGCCGGCGGCTGTGGGGTACACATCTACCGACGTCAGCGTGCCCGCCTGCGTCACGGCAAAGCCCAGCGGGTAGTCCGTCAGCGACGATTGGCTGAACGTGCCGTTGCTGGCGCTGTTATCGCTGAGGCCCGCCGTGCGGCTACCCGTCGTGAAGGCTTCGGCGTAGTAGGTGGTGCTGGCCGTGAGGGCCGGCGTGGTGTAGCTGCCCGCCGTGGTGGTGGCCAGGGCCGTGCCGCCCGTGGCCGCGCTAAAGAAGCGCACCGTATTGCCCGCCGTGGCCGTGGCCGTGAGCGTGGCGGTGCTGCCCGCGCAAATGCTGAGCGGCGAGTTGGTGCTCGCTACCTGCGGGTTGGTTATCGTGATGGTCGCCACGTTGGACGTAGCCACCGCGGCATTGCAGCTGGTGCGGGCCCGGAAGTAGGTAGTGCTGGTGAGCACGCCCGAGGTGTAGGAGGCCGACGTAGCCCCGCTGATGTCGGTAAACGTTACGTTATCAGTCGACTGCTGCCACTGCACACTGCCATTGGCCGCGCCGGTGAGGGTGAGCGTAGCGGTGCCGCCCACGCAGATGGAAGCCAGGCTGGGCACGATGGTGCCCGCCACCGGGGCCACTACCGTGCGGGTAGCCGGGGCGGCCAGGGCGTCATTGGCGGTATTCTGGTCGCCGGCCACGGTGGCCGTGAGGGCGAAGGTGTAAGTGCCGGCGGCGCTCATGTTGAGCGAGCCCACGGTTACGTTTTGGGTGGCGCCCGCCGCCAGCGTGCCCGTGCTCAGGGTCTGGGTCAGCGTCTGGGTGGCGGCCCCGCTCAC
>NZ_DASTEP010000105.1:0-8251 GCF_035709525.1 Hymenobacter sp.
TTTCGGAGAGGGGGCCGGGGGGTGAGGCGCCCACGTCAGGGCAGCTAACTACTGCGCCGGCAGCTCATTCCACGCCGGCGGGTTCTGCTTTAGCAGGTGGCGCACGAAGAAATCGCGGCGCTTGCGCTCGCCGAAGTCGCCGCCGCTGGTGTGGCCCTGGTTGGGCAGCGTCACGAGTTCGTAGTCCTTGTTGGCTTTGATGAGGGCGTCGGCGAGTTGGTAGGTGGAGGCGGGGTCCACGTTGTCGTCCATTTCGCCCACCATGAGTAAGAGGTTGCCGCGCAGCTGGTTGGCGTAGGTCACGTTGGCGCAGGCAGCGTAGTGCGGGCCGATGGGGTAGCCCATCCACTGCTCGTTCCACCACATTTTATCCATGCGGTTGTCGTGGCAGCCGCACGAGGCCACGGCCACTTTGTAGAAGTCGGGGTGCAGCAGCACGGCGCCGGCCGCGCTCTGCCCGCCCGCCGAGGTGCCGTAGATGCCCACCCGGCTCAGGTCGAGGGCCGGGTAGCGCTGGGCGGCCGCTTGCAGCCACTTGATGCGGTCGGGAAAGCCGGCGTCTTTCAGGTCTTTCCAGCACACGTCGTGGAAAGCTTTCGAGCGGTTGGAGGTGCCCATGCCGTCGATTTGCACCACTATGAAGCCCAGCTCGGCCAGCTCGTGCATGGCCAGGTTGCTGCTCATAAAGGTCTTGGGCACAAACGAATCGTGCGGCCCGGCGTAAATATTTTCGATAACCGGGTACTGGCGCTTGGGGTCGAAATTGGTCGGCCGCACGATGATGCCCCAGATGTCGGTTTGCCCGTCGCGGCCCTTGGCGCTGAACACCTCGGGCGTTTGCCAGCCGGCCTGCTGCCAGGCCGTGAGGTCGGCGCGCTCCAGCGTTTGCAGCACCGCGCCGGTGGCCGCGTCGCGCAGCACGGCCACGGGCGGCAGGTCTACCCGCGAGTACACATCTACGAAGCGGCGGTAGTCGGGCGAGAAGGTGGCGGCGTGGTTGGCGTTTTCGGGGGTGAGGGCCGTGAGGTGCGAGCCGTCGAAATTGACGCGGTAGTAATGCAGCAAATACGGGTCTTGCCCGGTGTCGCGCCCGCTGGCCGCAAACAGAATGGTATGGGCCGCCTCGTCTACGTGCAGTACCTGGCGCACCACCCACGGGCCCTTGGTAATCTGGTTTTTGACCTTGCCCGTGCGGCCATCATAGCGGTAGAGGTGGTTCCAGCCGTCGCGCTCCGACAGCCAGATTATCTCCTGGCCGTCGGCCACGTCGTGCCGAAACAGCTTGCTGCTGTAGGTGATAAACGTGGGGCTGCGCTCCTCGATGAGCGGGCGCACGCGGCCGGTGGCGGCGTCGGCCTCCAGCACGCGGAACACCTGGTGGCCGCGCTCGTTGTACTCGAACGTAACGGCGCGGCTGTCCTTGCGCCACACGGGCTGCGACAAGCTAAACTGCTGCGCAAACAAGCTGGTGGCGAGTGGAATCTGCTTTTTCTCGGCTACCACAAACAGGCTGGGCTGCTCCTGCGGCAGCACGTCGCCGGGCTTGGGGTAGGGCCGGGTTTCGAGCTTAGGCTGAAGCTGGTCGGCCGGCGACGAGCGCAGCAAGTATAGCGTGTGCGGCGCGTTGCGCCGGATGCGGATGCCCACCAGCTTCTTCGAGTCGGGCGACCACTGCAAGTTGCTGGCGTAGTAGTCGTTGGCCGCTCCGTCGAAGCTCAGCGGCGTTTCATCCTTACCCTTAGCGGGCCGCACGTACACGTTGTAGTTTTTGGTGTAGGCTACCCAGGCGCTGTCGGGCGAGTACACTAGCCGGCCGCTTTCGTCCTGGTCGTCGCGCTGGTTCCAGTAGCGGCCTTCCGACTGCTTGCGCAGCTGGCGCAGGGAGGTGGTAGCGGGCGCGTATTCCCACTCCTGGCCGCCGGCGGAGAAATTGAGCAGCAAGCCCGCCGCGCCGGAGTTGAATTTGAGGTTGCTCAGCGGCAGCTGGTACGGCTGCACGGGCTGCTTAAGCGCGGCCCCGAGCTTGGCCGCCAGCGGCGCGGGGTCGAAGGCCGGGCGGGGCGGCTGCGCGCCGTCAGCTTGCCAAAATTCCTGGCCTTTGGGCGTGTAGATGGCGTAGTAAACGGCCTTGCCATCGGGCTGCCAGCTTACCTGGCTCGGGATGTGGTAGGCCGTGTGGTAGAGCTGCTTGTGCAGCGTGGCGCTACGCTGGTAGTCGGCCAGCTGGCCGCCCTGGCCGTAGCTGGAAGTGGCGGAGAAGATTCCTGTCAGCAAGGCCACTAGCGGGGCCGGGCGAGTAAGGCAAAAAAAAGTCATAAGTCAAAAATAAAGCGCAACGGTGGGGCGCTGCTACCGCGCAGCTGTGGCCTAAGTGGTGCCCGCGAGGACCGCGCGGCGCGTTCTCAGCTGCTGCTATCGCGGTATTCGCGCGGGGTTTTGCCCACGATGTTGAAAAACACGCGGTTGAAGTGCGAGAGATTGGCGAAGCCGCAGGCATACGCCGCCCCGGCAATGGTGTGCTCGGTGTGTAGCAGCAGCCGGCACACGTTGGTGATGCGCAGCTCGTTGAGGTAATGCACGTAGGTTTTGCAGGTGCGCTCCTTGAAAAAGCGGCAGAACGCCTCCCGGCTCATGTTGGCCACCGAGGCTACCTCGCCCAGCGTGATGGGGCGGTGGCTTTGCTCCATCAAGAAGCTGACTACCCGTTCCATGCGCTTGCCCTCGCGCTCGGTGAGGGCGCGCATGTGGTCGGTGACGTGCAGCGAGTGCAGCGCGCCGGGGCGCATCAGCAGCTGCACGATTTGCAGCACCGCCAGCACCCGCTCGAGGTTGCTGGTGCGGGGCAGCGCCAGCAGGCGCTCCACGATGGCCGGCCGCACGGCCTCCTGCACCTGGTAGCAGCCGGTGAGGTGCTCAAAAAAACGTCGCACTTCCTGCAATTCCTTGATGCTGTACAAACCCTTGGTGAACACCTCTTGGTCGAAAAACAGCGCTACGGCGTGGCTGCGCAGCTCGGTGCGCTCGGCGTAGTATTCCTGGTGGCTCCGAAACACGTGCGGCACGTGGTGGCCCAGCAAAAACAGGTCGCCAGGCTGGTAGAGGCCGATGTAGTCGCTGCCAATCAGCTTGCCGTGCCCTTCGAGCACGTAGCTCAGCTGGATTTCGGGGTGCTGGTGCAGCTTGTCGTAGAAATAGGGTTGGTTGTCAACCTGGTACCGGATGAAGTCTTCGGTCGACTTAGGAATTTTAAACGGAATGACTTTCATGGGCCACGCAATACTATACCATATTAATAGGCGGCGCGCAAAATCATCTAATTTTCATCAATATACAATTAGCTATTATTAATCCAGCATGAGAGCCCGCGGTAGGGGGCGGATAGTTTTGCGACCAGCTTATCGAAGGCCAATCAGCCCAAGTAACGCCCTCACAACCAACGCAAGTCCCACCCCCTTTCCCGGATGAAGAAAAACCTTTACCCCTTTTTGCTGCTGCTGGTACTCCTGCTAGCCAATGCCTTACAGCCCGCCCGGGCCCAAACAGCGGGCCGGGCCGTAGCCCTCGATTTGCCCCAGCTGCGCCGCCAGCTCGCGCCCGGCGCGGCGCTGCGCACCGGGGCCGGCGAAGCCCACTACGCGCTCACGCTACCTACCCTGCACGGCGACAAGCCGTTTGCCCTCACCGAAACCTTCGTGCTGCCGGCCGCCGACGCGGCGGCCCGGCAGCGGCTGCGCACCTTCGTGGGGCACGAGGTGGGCGAGCCGGCGCACGGCGTGGCGCTGGTGCTCACGCCGCAGGGCCTGCGGGCTGATTTTCATACTGAAACGGAGGCGGCTAGCTTGCGCCCGCTGCCTGCCGGCAGCACTTACTGGCTCCAGCCCACGCCGCCCGAGGCGGCCAGGCCGTGCGGCGTGGGCAGCGTGCCGGGCGTGGTGCTGCGGCCCACGGCCTTCAACACCCAGCCTTCGCCCTACAGCTTTGGCACGCAGGTGCGGGTGGTGCGCCTGGCCGTGATAGTAACGGCCGACTACTACAGCAGCAACGGCAACAGCGACGCGGCCGTGGAGCAGGCCGTGGTGGCGGCGACCAACGTGGTAACCGGCTACTACTTGCAGGAAGTAGCGGTGCGCTTCGAGCTGGTGAAGCCGACCGGGGGCACCTACTACTTCGCCATGGCCGGCGCGGTGGGCAACCAGAACCTGGGCGACGTGCTCGGCAGCGTGCAGCGGCAGTACGCCGTGGGCACCTACGACGTGGGCCATTGCTTCCACAACTCGGGCGGCGGGGTGGCCTACGTGGGCGTCATCTGCGACGCCGGCTACAAGGGCGGCGGCTGGTCGGGCGTGGGCACCAGCGGGGTGCAGCACATTCTGATGCACGAGCTTGGGCACCAGTTTGGGGCCGACCACACCTTCGGCGGCAACTGCGGCTCCGGGGCTTCTGGCAGCCAGCTAGAGCCGGGCGGCGGGGCCACCGTGATGAGCTACGCCGCCGTATGCGGGGCGCAGACCCTGACCGGGGCGGCCGGCAACGACAACCATTTTCACGCCCGCTCGCTCGACCAGATGCGCCGCAAGCTGAACGGCGTGACCTGCCCCACGGCTACGACCAACACCAACCAGGTGCCTACCGTCAGCGCCGGGGCGGCCTATACTATTCCGCGCAATACTCCTTTCGTGCTCACGGCCACCGGCACTGACCCGGCCGGCCAGACGCTGTACTACACCTGGGACCAGTTTGACTACAACTTGGCCAACATCGGCGCGCTGGGCACCATCCCGGGCAATGCCGGTATCGCCGCCGTGAACGACCCGAGCGCCCCGCTGTTTCGGCCCCGGCCGCCGCGCACGGCCAACTCGCGCACGTTTCCTGACCTTTCCTTCGTACTCGCCAACCGCAACCAGCCGCCCAACATCGCAGGCGAAGCTCTGTCAAACGTGGCCCGCGATATGCACTTCACCGTGACGGCCCGCGACCGGCAAACCGCCGGCGGTGCCTACGCCAGCGACAACGTGACCATCACCGTGGCTCCCGCCACCGGCCCCTTTGCCCTGACGGTGCTAAACGCGCCCGCCCTGTGGATAGCCGGCCAGCAGGCCCGCGTGACCTGGGACGTGGCCGGCACCGACCAGGCCCCCATCGGCACCAGCCAGGTGCGCCTGACCCTCTCCACCGATGGCGGCCAGACGTTTCCGACGGTGCTGGCCGCCGCCACCGCCAACGACGGCAGCGAAACCATCACCGTGCCCGCCGGGCTGGCCACCACTCAGGCGCGCCTGCGGCTCGAAGCGGTGGGTAACATCTACTTCGACATCAACGATGTTAATTTCACGATTGGGGCTTGTGCGCTGACTGCTACGCAGTTGCAGCCCGCCACGGCGTTGAGCGCGGCCCCCGGCAGCTCGGCGCTGTATTTGATTCAGCCGCCTTTCAGCCAGACGCAATACACGAACTCGGGCACCGGACAGCTTCAGGGTAGCCTTAGCGCGAGCAGCCCCCGCACGCTGCTCGCGCAGCCCGGCAGCACAGGCGGCTGCGCGCTGTCGGCCACGTCGGTGTACTACGCCGCCACGCCGGTGGTGCCCGCCACGGCTGGCGTGTACACTATCGGTACTTCCACGAGCTTCGCTAATATGGTATTGAGCCTCTACCAGGGCAGCTTTAACCCAGTCAATGCCTGCCAGAACCTGGTGGCTTTCAGCACTAGCGGCAGCCTGACGACGCCCGCGCTCGCGGCGGGCCTCACCTACACGCTTGTGGTATCGACGCAAACCGCCACCCTGCCCAACCCGGCCAGCTACGCCCTCACCTTCGGCGGGGGCAGCGTGTACGCGCCGCTGTCCACGCCCGGCTACGACTACCTGTACGTGGTGGTGAACACGGCCAACAACACGGTGGTGCAGGCCCGCGACGAGGCCGACCTGCGCGCCTTGCCCGTCGGCACCTACCAGGTGTATGGCCTGCTGGTGCAGGGCGGCTACGATTTGAGTTCCTTCGTGGGCGGCACCCTGGCGGCCCTGCAAACGGCCCTAGCTAACGTGGCTCCCTGCGCCCAATTCAGCACTAATGCGCGTAGCGTGACCATTACCAACACCCCGCTGGCTACGCTGGGAGCTAATTCGGCCGGGTTTGGCATCACGGCTTACCCCAACCCGGTGCCGGCCGGGGCCGCGCTGGCGGTGCAGGTGCAGTCGGCCACTGCGCAGGCCGTGGAGCTGCAACTGGTCGACGTGCTGGGCCGCCTGGTGCTGCGCCGCACCGTGGCCGTGGCTGCTGGTAGCACCCGCCTGCCCCTGCCCGAAACTCAGGGCCGCCACGGCCTCTACGTGCTGCGCGTGCAGCCAGCCACCGGGGCCGCCAGCCAGCAGAAGATAGTGCTGGAGTAACTAACCGTCATGCTGAGCGCAGCGCAGCGGAGTCGAAGCATCTCTACCTCAGTACTAACTTCTAATGCTAGCAACGAGGCAGTAGAAATGCTTCGCTGCGCTCAGCATGACGCGGACGTTAGGCTAGCGCCAACAACGAAGTGATAGAGATGCTTCGACTCCGCTGCGCTTCGCTCAGCATGACGACTAAAACTAACTGCGCAACATCAGCTAGTCAATCAATCCACCTTCTTTTCCCAAAAACCCACCCCTCATGGTACACTTCAACTCCCTTCTCTCGCGATGCTCAGTGCGGCCGGCTACCGGCTTGCTCTTTCTGGCCGGTTCGCTGGCCGCGCAACTGGCAAGTGCCCAGGTGGCTTTTCAGCAAGGCACGCTGGCGGTGGTGCGCCACGGCGACCGCACGGCCACGACCGTGCCGAATGGCACGCTGCCGGTGGCCATCGACGAGTACACCACGACCGGCACGCTGGTGCGCAGCCTCGACCTGCCGATGACCGACGCGGGCAGCAACTTCGGCTACCTGGGCTCTTCGGTGCGGAGCAATGCCGATGGCGTGGTGGGCATTTCGCCCGACCGCAGCCGGCTGTCGGTGGCGGGCTTCAACCTTGCCGCCGGCAACGGCAACCCCAACGGCTCATCGGCGGCCCGGGTTATGGCCATCGTGACGGCCAACGGCGCGGTATCGACTTCGGCGGCGTTGATAGGCTCGGCCAACCCGCTGCGCTGCTCGATGGTGACCAATAGCGGCGGGCTCTACTACGCTTTCGGGGCCGAGTCGACGGGCCTGGTTTACGCGCCTGCGGTGGCCGCCACCACGCCGCCCGTGGCCACGCCGCTGGCCTCGGCCACGGTGGTGCTGCCTACGGTGAGCTTCAAGAAGATGCACATCTACGACGGCAACCTGTATTTCTCCACCACCAGCAATGGCACGCTGACCGCCGGGGCCAAAATCCGCCGCTTCACGGGCGTGCCCACCACGGCCGCTACCGCCACCGACCTGCCGGGCATCCCGGCCACGAGCGTGTCGCCGGCGGCCAGCGGCTTCGTCATGTTCGACGTAAACCCGGCCGTTCCGGGCGTTGACCTGCTGTATTACGCGGACGATGCCACGGCCACGGTCATCAACAAATACAGCTACAATGGCACTACCTGGGTAGCGCGCGGCAGCTTCACGGTAGCGCCCAACCAGGGCGATGGCCTGCTGCGCGACCTCACCGGCCGCCTGGAAAACGGCCAGCCGGTGCTCTACGGCGTGAGCTACACCTCGCTCTACAAATTTGCGGATGCCAGCCCCTACACTACTGCCGCCAACATCACCCAAACCATCCTGGTAGACAACGCGCAGGGCGGCGTCTTCGCTTTCCGCGGCCTTTCGTTCTCGCCCGGCACGCGCGAGCAGATTACGCTCGGCACGGCTTCGGCGCAGCTGGCCCGCGAAATCGCGCTGTGGCCCAACCCGGCTGCTAATGAGGTGCAGCTCAGCCTACCCGCTTCGCTGGAGCGCGAAGCCATGCAGGTATCGGTGCTGAATACGCTGGGCCAGACGGTGGCCACCCGCTCGCTCGCCGCCGGCGCGGTGCGCGTGCTGCCGCTGGCCGGCCTGGCGGCCGGCGTGTACACGGTGCAGCTGCACACCAGCGCTGGCACTGTTACGAAGCGCCTGGTGCGCGAATAGCGCATCAAGCTGCCAAAAAAAGGCGACTACCGCAGCCAGAGTATCGGCTGTGGTAGTCGCCTTTTTTTATGTATACCTGACGTGTGAACCTCACCCCCCGGCCCCCTCTCCAAAAAAGAGGGGGAGCCGACCGCCAGCAGACGCAAGCGAACGTTGTTAGGCGTCAGGCTCCCCCTCTTTTTTGGAG
>NZ_DASTEP010000106.1:0-4610 GCF_035709525.1 Hymenobacter sp.
TTCTACCGCACAAAGGACGCCTTTCGCCAGGCCGTGCTCAGCTTCTTTGACCGACTCAACGAGTTTGGGCACGACCTCGCGTCCCTACTTACGCTCAAGTTTCACCTCTTCCCGTCGCAGACCACTCTGTGACGAGTTTAATATATCGCGCTCGATTTCCACCCGCTTCAGCTCCGCGCGTAAGCGTTTGATTTCTTCACGCTCGGCGCTGCTGAGCACGGCCTGCTCCAACGCAGCGCGTTGCCAGCGGCCCAGCAGGGTGGGCGAGATGCCCTGGGCACGGGCCACATCCGTTTGCCGGGCTCCGGCGGCTACCTGGCGCACGCACTCGGCTTTAAAGGCGGGCGTGTATTTCTTGCGCGGAACGGGCTGGCCGTTAGCTACTTTTTTGTCGGGCATGGGCAGCGGAAATAAGGACTCCTTGCTGTCCGTTTCTGCTATACCACCCCACTCACTGGTCTATCCACCACCCCACCTCTTCCCTAGTTCAGGAGTTGGGCCGCGCTATGCTGTGCAAAGCCGCAGGCGCTCGTCATGCCTTTGCCCCCAATGCCCGTGACAATGTGAACGCGCGGGTCGGGCGAGTGCTGAAATACCTCGGCCGACCTGCTCTGGGTGTAGTAGCCATTCCAGGCGCGCTGCATGCGCCAGTCGGGCAGGTCCACGATGCGACGGGCCGCGCTGAGCATGAGCTGGTTGAGGTGGTCTACATTATTAAAATCCAGGTCGGCGGCCTGGGCTAGGTCGGCGTATTCGTGGGTGTCACCAATAATGATGGAGCCGTCCACAGCCTGCTTAAACAGGATATGAATACCCCAGTCGCGCAGGTCGGGGTCCATGTCCTCGGCCATCAACGCGCCAAACGACGGGCATGCCTTGAATGCTGCGTAGCGCCGTAGGCTCAGGCCCGTGAGCACCGAGCCCGGCAGCCGCACCTGCGGCAGCGGGTAGGTAGCCAGCATTTGCAGCTTCACGAGTTGCAAGTCGCTCTGCGCGAATACGTCGGGAAATAGCAGTTGGCAGTCGCGGCCGCTGCACACCAGCACCTGGGCAGCGGTGTAGCGCTGCCCGCGCGCGTCGACGACGGTGGCACCCGCATTGCCAGCCGTGACCTCGCGCACCGGCGTGGCGGGGCGGTAGTCGAGCTGAAAGCGGGCTGCCAGGTAGGCCAGCAGGCGGTGAATCATCTGGTGCGGCTCAGCCGTCACCTCCTGCTCAAATAGCAGGCCGCCCACGCAGTAGCTAGCTTGCACGGCGGGCAGCCGCTGCTGGCACTGGGCCGCCGTGAGCACCCGCGATGGATAGCCCAGGGCCTGGTAGCGCGCGTGTTTCTCCTCCAGCACCTGCATTTCGAGCGCCGTGGAGGCCAGGTAGAGCGAGCCGTTCTGGCGGATGGAGATATCGTACTCGGCCTGAATTTTCTGGTACGTGGCGAGGCTCACGCGGGCGTAGTCGAACCACTCGCCCTCGGCCATGCCCGAGGTGATAATCTGCCCGAAGTTGCGCACGGTGGCCTCCATCGGGCGGGCGTCTTTTTCGAGCAGTAGCACCTTGAGACCCTGTTGCAAGGCAAAATAGGCGTGAAAAGCTCCCAGGGCGCCCGCGCCCACTATGATTACATCGAACGAGTTGTACATGGCCAGATGGGCTGAATAGTACCGCCGCACAAACCTACTAACCGTTGCCACCAATGAAACACTTCGGGCGTTATGCCTACGTTATTTCTGCGGAGTCCTGGGGTGGTTTTGGCCCGTCATTTTAATCGGTAGGGCGCAGCAGGTAGACTTTAAACAGCCGGGCGGGCTGCTCGGTAGCATTGCGTACCGAGTGGGCGGCCAAGCCATCGAAGTACAGCGTGTCGCCGGGCTCCAGGGTCACTTCTTCATCCTTGAACCCATACTGCACCGTGCCTTCCAGCACGTGTAGGAGCTCAAGGGCATTGGTAGACAATGGCTTGCGATACGTCTGCGGACTGATGTGGACTTCGTTCACGCGCAGCGTGTAGGCTCCCAGGTCCTGCGAAAGCAAGTATTTATAGAGCAAACCTTTAGAATCTTCGCGCTGCTCGGGGCGGCCCTCGCCGGCGCGCACCAGCAGGTAGGGCGAGGCGGGGTTGCCGTTGATGTTTTTTACCAGCACCGCCACGTCAACCTCCAGCGAGTTGGCGATTTCAATCAATACCGAGAGCGAAGGCACGGTGCGGAAGTTCTCGATTTTGGAGAGCAGGCCAGCCGAGAGGCCGCTGCGCTTGGCCAACTCGCGCAAACTCATCTTTTTGGCCTTGCGCAATTCCAGGATGCGGAGGCCGATTAAACTCAGCTTGTCGTGCTTCATGCGAGCAAGTTCGGCATAAAAACATAACGCAAAGGTGCTGCCACGGCAACAAAGCGGGTTAGCACTGGCGCGTAATTTTGTTGCATATTAGTAAACACTAAATCTTGATTTTATGGACGCGCTACAACTCATTATCTTCGACATGGCCGGCACCACCGTGCGCGACGCGCATGAGGTAGAGGCCTGCTTTGCCCAGGCTGCCGCTGCTACCGGCCTGCGGGCCTCGGCCGCTCGCATTCTGGCCGTGCAGGGGCAGGCCAAGCGGGCCGTGTTTGAGCAGCTCTGGCGCGAGCAGCTGGGTGCAGAAACCCCATTGGCCGAGCTGACGCCGCACGTCGAGCGCTCGTACCAGGTGTTTCGGGAGGTGCTGGAGGTGCACTACTGCACCCAGCCGGTAGTGCCCACCGAGGGCTGTCTGGAGCTGTTTGCGTTCCTTAAAAACCAAGGTGTCCGCATCGCCCTCACTACGGGTTTTTACCGCGAGGTGACGGACATTATCCTGCACCGCCTGGGCTGGGATGTGAACCTCGACGCCCAGCGCCGAGGTAACCGCTACTCCGTTATCGACTTGTCTATCAGCAGCGATGAGGTAGCCGAGGGCCGCCCCGCCCCGCTCATGATTCAGCGGGCCATGCAGGCATTCGGCATCACCGACCCACGCCAAGTCTGGAACGTGGGCGACACGCCCTCCGACCTCGAATCGGGCCGCCGCGCCGGCTGCGCCCGTAGCCTGGGTTTGGTCAACGGCACCCACACCCGAGCGCAACTGGAAGCTTGCCCCAACGACGGGCTACTGGCTTCGCTGGCCGAGCTGCAGCAGCTGCTGCAAGCCGAGCTGATAGCGGCCTAGGGCAAATAGCACGCGCACGCCGGCGCGCGCTACTTGCCCGTCGGCGTGGGTGGCCCGGCGGGCATCAGCCAGGTATTGACGGTATTATGCTCGCCTTCGAGCACGATTTTGTAGAACGCGGCGGGGTAAGCCGCCCGGCTGAACGCTGCCCGCTGCCGGGCCAGCGGCACGGTACCCAGCAGCACGTACTCGTCCACGCCCCCGGTCTTAAACTTGTTGGTGGGCGTGGCCCAGATTTTCACCCGCTCGGCGCGGCCGCCCAGGGCGGTCCAGCGCAGGCGCAGGCTGTCGGGGGCCGCCGCCAGCAGCGGCGCGGCCAGCGACACGGGACCCAGCAGCGGTACGCCGTCGAGCTCACGCTGGGTGGCCACGGGCAGCGGCAACTGCATAAAGCGGGCGATGGTGGGCAGCACGTCGGTGATGCTAACGGGCGGACGCTGGGCATAAGCATTGGTTTGCTTATCGCTTAGCACCAGCCAGGTAGCGCGCTCGCGGGCCGACTGCCCGCCGTGGTTACGGCCAGTGGTAGCATCGCGGCCGTGGTCGGTGGTGAGCACCAGCAACCAATCTTCGGCGTGCTGCCGGGTGCGTTCTTGCAGAGCGGTCCATACCTGGCCCACTTGGGCATCGAGGTAGGCCAGGGCCTGCTGCTGCTGCGGGCTGTCGCCGTAGCGATGGCCGATGTCGTCGGTGTGCTCCAGGTAAATCCAGCTTAGGTCTGGAGCATTTTGGCGCAGGCACTGGGCGGCTTCGGCCACCACTTTGTCGTCGATGGCGTGGGTGTAGAGGCTGCCTTTGTCGTGCCGAAAAGCGACGGTATCGAGCTCGTAGCCATCGGCGTGGTAGTCAAATTTCAGGTTGCCCGCGGCCGGCAGGCCCTCGCCCACGAGCTTGGTGCGGTTGTCGAGCCAGGTCGAAAAAATACCGATTTTGGCGGTCGGCCGGGCTTCTTTCAGCAGCCGAAAGATATTCTTGTACTGGTAGTTGGGGGCCTGCACGGCATTGTCCCACACGTTGTGCTTATAGCCCCATGTGCCCGTAATAAGGTCCATGTAGCCGGGGGCTGAGATGGTGGGCGTCTGGGTGTAGGTGCCGAGGCCGCCGCCCACGTAGGCGGGCAGGTAGGTGCCGCTGGCGATTACCTTTTTGATGTTGGGTGTGGTAGCCTTTTCCAGCACATCGGCCGGGATGCCGTCGGCGATGATGAAGACCACTTTGCGAGCGCGGGCGGGTGGGCGCACGGCGGCCCGGGGGGCGAAGCCGAGCAGGCCGAGTAGCGTTAGGGCGAGTAGGGGGAGTTTCATGGGGTATAGTATGGGTGTGCCCAAGCGTGGGGAACCTCACCCCCCGGCCCCCTCTCCAAAAAAGAGGGGGAGCCGACCGCTAGCGGACGTCAGCGAACAGCAAAAAGGCGTTAGGCTCCCCC
>NZ_DASTEP010000107.1:0-29088 GCF_035709525.1 Hymenobacter sp.
AGTGAAGCATCTCTACCGCACTATCCAGGCTTGTCCAACGGTGCGGCAGAGATGCTTCACTGCGTTCAGCATGACAGACGTTATGCATGACGGGCGCTCTGCATGACAGACGGGCGAACCCAATTTCACTACCTTCACTACCTCGCCGTAACGAACCCGCCGCCCGCCCGGTACCCGTGCTATCCTTCCTTTTTTCTGCCATGAAATACGCCCTGCTCCTGCTGCTGTGGGTGGCCGCCCTGGTCGCCCCTGCCCAAATCCAGACCCGCGCCGACTCGCTCATCCGGCACGCTTCGGCAGTGAGCAAAACCAAGGACTACCCCCAGGCCATCGCGGCCTTCGAGCAGGTGGTGCGCGAGCCTTCGGCCAAGGCCTACTACAAGGCCGTGAGCTACTACAACATCGCCTGCTACTACGGCCTGCTCGGCCAGGCCGGCCCGGCCCGCGCAAACCTGAGCCGGGCCATCGAGGCGGGCTACACCAAGGCCGACCGCATCGCAGCGGATACCGACCTGAACTTGCTGCACACCGATAAACAGTGGCCCAAGCTGCTGGCCCGCGCCCGCACGCTGGAGGCTAACAACGTTATTCACCGGCCCGAGGACGTGAAGCTGGTCACGACCGACATCACCCACTTTTGGGCGGCCTACGCGGCGGCCCAGCGCGATACGGCGCACGCGGTGGCCATTTTTCGGCGCGAGTATTTCGACAAGGGCACGCCGGGGCTGCGCGACTACTCGCAGCTGAAAATGAAGAGCTACGCCGACTTTACGCACCGCATTCTGGCGCGGCCGCAGTACTACAATTCGATTAAGAAAACCACGCTGGCCATTGCCGACGAGAAGCCGCGTATCGTGGCGGCATTTCGGCGCTTTCAGGAGCTGTACCCGGCCGTGCGCTTCCAGAACGCCTATTTTGTGGTGGGCGGCTGGGTATCGGGCGGCACCGCCACCAGCGAGGGCCTGCTGCTGGGGGCCGACCAAACGGCCAACGGGCCAGGCGTGAACACCTCCGAGCTAAGCCTGCTACAGCGCAACCGCTGCGCCCAGGTAACGGATATGCCCAGCCTGCTGGTGCATGAGCTGGTGCACAGCAACCAGGGCCCGCAAAACGGCACCCTGCTCAGCTACGCCCTCAACGAAGGCATGGCCGACTTCGTGGCCGAGCTCGTGACCGGCAGCCTCGGCAACAACGCCCGCCTGCACCCCTACGGCGACGCCCACGAGCGCGAATTGTGGGCGGCATTCAAGCAGGAAATGAACGGCACCAACTCCGACAACTGGATAGCCAACGGCCGGCAGGAAACCTCCGAGAAACCCTGCGACCTGGGCTACTACGTGGGCTACCGCATCGTGCAGGCCTACTACCAGCAGGCGGCCGATAAGAAGGCGGCGCTGGCCCACATCCTTACCCTGCGCGACCCGCAGGCCTTCCTGGCCGAGAGCGGCTATGAGGCGGAACTGGCCCGGCGCTAGGCGCGGCGGCGGGCGCGGGCCTTACCTTTGGGGCATTCTTACCAGCAATTTTCGATTGCCGTAGCAAGGTTTTCGGGTAATACCGAAATTAATAAGGAACCGTGTGTGAATCACGGGCTGTCGCGCAACTGTAAGTGCCGCACGCAGCGTAGCCATCACCAGGCCATTGCCCACCGGGCGAGAAGGCCGGCTTCGCGGGCACAAGCCAGGAGACTTGCCTTGCTGCTACCACCGACACCGGCCCCCGCGCCCTGGGGCAGTAGTCTGGCTAAGCCGAATTGCGGCCGTAGTGCACCCTGGCTGGCCGCGTGGCCCGAGGCCAGCGCGTGCGCGCCGGCCGGCCGGCAAGTCGCTACTACTAAGGGCAATGGGCTGGCGGCGGAGCCGTCGAGCGTTGCGCTTTTCACCTCTTTATGCTCGCTTTAGAAACCCAGATTGCCCGCGCCGAAACGCGCATCTTCAAAGCCGTTTTCCCCAATACCACCAACCACTACGACACGCTGTTTGGCGGGGCCACGCTGATGCTGATGGACGAGGTAGCCTTCATCACGGCCACCCGATTTTCGCGCCTCAAGATGGTCACGGTGTCGTCCGACCGCGTCGATTTTACGCATCCCATTCCGGGCGGCACGCTGGTCGAATTGATTGGCAACGTGGTGCGCGTGGGCACCACCAGCCTGCAAGTGCGCGTCGAATTATTCGTCGAGCAGATGTACTCCGATGAGCGCTTGCTGGCCGTAACCGGGCTGTTCACCTTCGTGGCCGTGGATGAGCACCGCCGGCCCACGCCCCTGCGGCCGGTGGCCGAGCCCGTTGCGCGGACTTTGTAGTCCGCGGGCGTAAACGGGCAGGCGGACGCACCCAGCCGGTCGCGGACTACAAAGTCCGCGCAACTACGGCCCGCCGCTACTTTTGCGGCCATGCCGTTGCTCTCCCCTACCCAGCCCCTAACCCTGCCCGAACTGGCCGCCGCCCTGGCCAGCCGCGATGCCCTGCGCCTGCCCGCCGAGGCCGAAAGCCGCATCCAGCACTGCTACGATTACTTGCACGAGCGCCTCGGGGCCGCGCCCGACCAGCCGGTGTACGGCATCAATACAGGCTTCGGGTCGCTGTATAATGTGAGCATCGCGCCCGAGGCGCGGGCCCAGCTGCAAGCCAACCTGGTGATGTCGCACGCCTGCGGCACGGGGGCCGAAGTGCCCACCGAGCTGGTGCGCCGCATGCTGCTGCTAAAAGTGCAGAGCCTGAGCTACGGCCACAGCGGCGTGCAGGTAGCCACGGCCAAGCGCCTGCTCGACTTCTTCAACCGCGACGTGTGGCCGGTGGTGTACGAGCAGGGCAGCCTGGGCGCGAGCGGCGACCTGGCCCCGCTGGCCCACCTGTGCTTGCCGCTGCTGGGCTTGGGCGAGGTCAACTACCAGGGCTACCGCCTGGCGGCAGCCGATGTGCTGAGCCTCTTTGGCTGGGAGCCGCTGAAACTACAAGCTAAAGAAGGCTTGGCGCTGCTCAACGGCACCCAATTCATGCTGGCCTACGCCACCGAGGCGCTGGAGCGCACCCAGCGCCTGCTCGATGCAGCCGACGTCATCGGGGCGATTTCGACGGAGGCGTTTGGGGGGCACGTGCAGCCCTTTTTGGCCCCGCTGCACCGGGTGCGGCCCCACGCCGGGCAGGTGCGGGTGGCCGAGCGGCTGCGCGCGCTGCTGGCCGGCTCCGAGCTGCAAGCCCGCGACCGCTATGCCCTGCAAGACCCGTACTCGTTTCGGTGCCAGCCGCAGGTGCACGGCGCCAGCCGCGACGCGGTGGCCTACGTGGCCAACACAATCGAAATCGAGTGCAATTCGGTAACGGACAACCCCAATATTTTCCCGGAGGAAGACGCGATTCTGAGCGGGGGTAATTTTCACGGGCAGCCGCTGGCGTTGGCGCTCGACCACCTGGCGCTGGCCGTGGCCGAGTTGGGTAGCATTTCGGAGCGGCGCACGTTTCAGCTCATTTCGGGGCAGCGCGGGCTGCCGGCTTTCCTGGTGGCCGAGCCGGGGCTGAACTCGGGCTTTATGATACCGCAATACACGGCTGCGGGCATCGTGAGCCAGAACAAGCAGCTGTGCACGCCCGCCAGCGCCGACAGCATCACGAGCAGCAACGGCCAGGAAGACCACGTGAGCATGGGTGCCAACGCCGCCACCAAGGCCCGCCGCGTGGTCGAAAACGTGGAGCAGGTGCTCGGCATTGAGCTATTCACCGCCGCCCAGGCCCTCGACCTGCGCCGCCCCCACCGCAGCAGCCCCGCCCTCGAAGCCGTGGTGGCCGCCTTCCGCGAGCACGTGGCCTTCGTGCCGCGCGACCGGGTATTGGCCCCCGACCTGCACCGCGCCGCCCGCTTCGTGCGCGAGTACGCCTGGGAATAGACGGTTTTCGCGCAGTGTTGCGGGGTGTTAAAGCGCAGTATTTCGCAGTGTTCTTACCGAATGACACTGCGGAACCTTGCGTTTTAACACCCCGCAACACTGCGCGAAAATCATCCGGGCTACGTTACTCCGCACACTAGCTGCGTAATTTGGCTTCGCCTATGAAAATATTCTTCGCTTTTTTAGGACTGCTACTCGCTACGCTGAGCACGCACGCCCAAACGGCCTGCCCTACGCCGCCGCCCGCGGGCTGCCCGCAGCCCTTCCGGGTGGTCGATGCCGGCACGGGGCTGGAAGTAACCGTGCTGCAAGTGGGCTGCCCGGTGCGCTTTGAGCAAAACTGCGGGCGTGTGACGGCCCCGGCCCTGCTTTATTATCAAGTAGTGAAGGGCACCAACGCCATCCCGACGAACTGCCTACCCACCACCACGGCGGGCGTCGTGACCTACACGCCCACCGCCGCCGACGTGGGGCCGGTGACGGTGTTTGAGCTGTCGAACCCCGCGCCGCCCTCCACGGCGGGCGGCGTGGCCTACATCCGCAACTACACGGTCGTCAACCCCGCGCCGCCCGCCTTCACGGTAGCGGCCTGCGCCGGCAATACGGCCCTCGTTACCCTCACCAGCCCGGTGTACAGCGCCTACGCGGTGCAAGTGAATGGTGGCGCGGCGCAGCCGTTCACCTCCTCGCTCACCGTCGGCATCACGCCGGGCGGGGCCAATACCTTCGTGGTAACCGGCAACCCTGGCAGCTCGTGCCCCCAAAGCGCCACCCAAACCGTAACCCTACCGGTGGCTCAAACGCCGGTTTTCACGCGCCTCACGCGCACGGGCACGGCCGCCGCAGGCGGCGCGGCCACCCTGGATTTCAGCCAGGTGCCCGCCGGGTTTACCTACGCGCTGCAACTCGAAAACCCGGCCGCGCCCGGCACCTACGCCACCGTGGCCGGCACTACCGTAGCCCCGGCGGCGGGCGGCAATACGGCCACCGCCACCCTGGCCGCCGCCCAGGGCCGCTACCGCCTGCTGCGCACCGATGCCTGCGGCAATACTGCACCGTCCAACTCAGTCAGTACGCTGGGGCTGGCTGGCACGGCCGCCAACGGCCGCAATACGCTGACCTTTGCGCCCTTCGCAGCGGCTGATGTTACGAGTTATACTCTCACCCGCACTCCCGGCAATCTCTCAGTGCCGCTGCCCGCCTCGGCCACCAGCTACGACGACGCGGCCGTGCAGTGCGGCACGGCCTACACCTACCGCCTCACAGCCACGCTGGCGGGCGGCGGCCAAACCGTATCAAACACGCTGGCCCTCACGGCCCAATCGACTACCCCGCCGCCCGCGCCGATGGTCGTGCCGTCGTTCGACCTCACCAACTACGTGGTGCTCACGGCCACGCCGGGCACGGGCGCGGCTTTTGGGCCGGGCGGGCAAGTGCTCATCAGCCGGCAGGGCGGCGGGGGCAATTTTGCCTTTGCGCCGCTGCGCACGGGCACGGCGGGCCTGCCGCGCCGCGTGCTGCGCGACTCTATTTTATCGACCTTGCCCACCGTGGCCCCGTGCTACTCGGCCGTGGTGCGCGACACCTGCGGCAATACCTCGCCCACCGGCCCCAGCAGTTGCCCGGCCTTATTGAGCGTAACGACTACCGACCCCGACGGCCTCACGGCCCAGCTGAGCTGGACGGCCTTTCAGGGGCCGGGCAGCCCGGCCGCGCCGGTGGTGTATCGGGTGCTCACCATCGCGGCCGATGGCACGGTGCTGGCTGCCACCGGGCTGTTTAGCAGCCTCACTTATATTGACATAGCCCCGCCCACCGACCGCCAGATTTTGCGCTACCGCGTAGAGGCGCGCGGCGGCGGGCTGCCGGTAGGCACCTCCAGCTACTCCAACGTAGCTACCCTCGTGCGCCGCCCGCGCCTGGTGATGCCCACCGCCTTTACGCCCAATGGCGATGGGCTCAACGACGTATTGGAGCTCAAGGGTAGATATTTGCAAAACTTTGTTTTCATCGTTGTTGACCGCAACGGCCAGGAAGTTTTTCGCGCCACCGACCGCACCCAAACCTGGGATGGCACTACCAAGGGCCGCGCCCCGGTAAACGGGGCCTACGTGTGGCGCTTCGACCTGACCGGCGAAGACAACCAGCCCTTCCGCCAAACCGGCACCATTACTATCCTCCGATAACCACTCTTCTCCCTCCTATGCCTGACCAAGACACTCAAAAACAGTCTCATTTTCAAGAAATTGCCGCCCAGCTAACCCAGCAGGGCTTCACGGTGGCGCAGCAAGACAGCTCGCGCCCCTGGGGCGGCTTTTTCGTAATTGACGAAAGCCAGGCTCAGCAGTTTGCCGACCAGTACTTTGATGGCCGCTCGGTCGACGAGCTGCGCATCTCGGGCAAGCTCAGTCCCAAAATGCTGCTCGTGGCCCCGCACCAGCGCCTGAGTTGGCAGTACCACTTTCGCCGCGCCGAAATCTGGAAGGTAGTGCAAGGCCCCGTGGGCATCGCCACCAGCCCCACCGATGCCGAGGGCGAAGTAAAAACCTACGAGCCCGGCGCGCTCATCGTGCTCAAGCAAGGCGAGCGCCACCGCCTAGTGGGCCTCGACGGCTGGGGCGTGGTGGCCGAAATCTGGCAGCATACCCACGAAACGCACCCTTCTGACGAAGACGACATCGTGCGCGTGCAGGATGATTTTGGCCGCTAGGAGCGCCGCACTACTTTAAATCTGACGTATTTCGCGCAGTGTTTCGCAGGGTTAAAACGCAGGGTTCCGCAGTGTACTTTTCAAAAACAACACTGCGAGACCCTGCGTTTTAACCCTGCGAAACACTGCGCGAAACTCTTTTCACCTATTCCCAACTCATGCCCGCATCCAGCATTTCCCCCGCCACCTACCACCTGGGCCAGTACCAGGACGCCATCACGGCCGAAATCAACGAGCTGAACAACAAGAATTTCACCGCCGGCTTCTGGCAAAAGCAAGCCGACCTCTGGACCGACAGCGCCGAGGGCCAGGAAAGCATCCGCAGCTACATGGGCTGGCTGCGCGTGGCCGAAACCATGCAGCAGGCCGTGCCCGAAATCACGGCCTTCGTGCAGGAAGTGAAGCAGGCCGGCTTCGAGCACGTGGTCGTGATGGGCATGGGCGGCAGCACCATGGCCCCGATTGTGTTCGAGAAGTCGTTTCCGGCCGGCCAAGGCTTGCCCGTGTCGGTGCTCGACACCACCGACCCCGGCACCGTGCAGCAGATTGAGCAGTCGGTGCCGCTGGAGAAAACGCTGTTTATCGTGGCCAGCAAGTCGGGCACCACGGCCGAGCCGCTGGCCTTCGGTGACTACTTCTACGCCAAGCTGAAGGAGCTGAAAGGCGACAAGGCCGGCGAAAATTTCGTGGCCATCACCGACCCCGGCTCCAAGTTTGTGACCAACGCCACCAACGAGGGCTACCGCAAGATTTTCCTGAACTTTGCCGAGGTGGGCGGGCGCTTTTCGGCCCTCACGTACTTCGGACTGGTGCCAGCCGCGCTCTACGGCATCGACATTGCGGCGCTGCTCGACCGCGCCGTGGCCATGATGCAGGCCTGCGGCAGCGACGGCGAAGTGCAAGACAACCCCGGCCTGAAGCTGGGCGCCACGATGGGCGTGCTCTCGAAAGAAGGCCGCGACAAGCTGACGCTGGTAGTGCCCGACAAGCTGCACGACCTGGGCCTCTGGCTGGAGCAGCTGCTGGCCGAAAGCACGGGCAAAGAAGGCAAAGGCGTACTGCCCGTGGCCGGCGAGCCCCTGGGGGCGCCCGAGGTCTACGGCCACGACCGCCTCTTCGTGTATGTGGGCTACGAGGACACGCCCGACCAGGAAAACCGCCAGAAGCTGCAAGCCTTGCAGGACGCCGGCCACCCCGTCGTAACCATCCTGATGAAGGAGCCGCTCGACCTCGGGGCCGAGTTTTTCCGCTGGGAAGTGGCCACCGCCGTGGCTGGCGCGGTGCTGCGCATCAACCCCTTCGACCAGCCCAACGTGCAGGAAAGCAAAACCGCGACCGACCGCGTGATGAAGGTGGTGCAGGAGCAAGGCCACCTGCCCGCCGGCCCCGCCGCCGCCGCCGAGGCCGATGGCGTTTCGTACTTCACCGACGCCAAAGGCGACGGCGCAGTGGGTACGCTCAAGGCGTTTTTTGCCCAGGCCAAAGCCGGCGACTTCGTGAACCTGCAAGCCTACCTCACCGAGTCGGACGCCATCACGGCCGAGCTGCAGGAGTTCCGCAAGCTGGTGCAGGAGCACCTGCATATCGCCACCACCTCGGGCTACGGGCCGCGCTTTTTGCACTCGACGGGGCAGTACCACAAGGGCGGGCCCAACACGGGTTTGTTCGTGCAGTTCACGCACCAGAGCCCGGTGGAGCTGCCGCTGCCCGGCCGCTCCTACTCGTTTGGCACCTTCGAGAATGCCCAGGCCCAGGGCGACCTGGAGACCTTGCAACAGTACGAGCGCCGCACGCTGCACATCGACCTCGGCGGCGACGCTGAGGCCAGCCTGCCCAAGGTAGTAGCTGCGTTGAAAGAAGCGCTGGCGCAGGCCAAAGCCGTGTAAACTCAGGCTAGCTTTGAGGCCTAAAAGCCCCCGCTACCTTCTCCGCTAAGCGGAGAAGGTAGCGGGGGCTTTTTTCTTGAAAGGGCTCCGCTTGCTCCCTGTTTCCGCCCCAGGGGCGGCGGGCGGCCGCCACAACCAATGGAAACAACCTACCGTTTAGCGCTTGTTCAACCAGCCCCCCTTGCGCCGTGAAAGCCACCGAAATACTTGTCCGGCAAGACCGGGTCGTGTACATCCTGATGGTGCTGGTAGCCAGCCTGGGTTTGCTGTGGAGCTTCTGGCAGCACCAGCACCCGGCCGGTGATGTAGCGCCCCAGCCACTGCCGGGGCGGGCGGCCCACCAGGCCACCGTGCTGCGGCGCTAACCCCGTACTAAGCCGGCCAAGCCGCCAGGTGCCCGTGCCCTTTCAGCGACGACTGCCGGATGATGAGGTCGCCGGCAATGACGCAGGTGCGGGGCACAAAATTTTCTTTTTGAGCCATTTGCTCCAGAAATAAGCTCGCCGCCTGCTGCCCAATGCGGTACGGGTGCAGGTCGACGGTAGTGAGGCCAGGCTCGATGAGACTGGCCAGAAACTCGTCGCCGAAGCCCACGATGGCCATGTCTTCGGGCACCCGCAGGCCGCGCTTTTTAAGGGCCAGTAGCAGGTCGAAGGCGTTGGTGTAGTTGATGGCAAAAATGGCGTCGGGCGGCTCGGGCATCGCCAGCCAGGTATCGAGGCAGGCCTCGGCCGAGGCCGTACGGAAATCGATGTGCACCTGCAAAGCATCCTCAATAGGCAGGCCGTGCCGGCGCAGGGCGCTGAGGTAGCCCGCCTGCCGCTGCCGGCTGATGAGCAGCGACGGCGGCCCCGCCAGGATAGCAATGCGTCGGCAGCCCTGTTCAATGAGGTGCTCGGTCACGTTGTAGGCGCCCAGCCGGTCATCGAGAATGACCTTGGCGCTGTTGACCTCGTTGCACACCCTATCGAAATGCACCACCGGAATGCCGCGCCGTGCGGGGTCTTTCACGTGGTCGAAGTTTTCGGTTTCGCGCGAGTGGCAGATGAGCAGGCCATCTACCCGACTGGCTATCAGCGCCTGCACGTTGCTCACCTCGGCCTGGTACGACTCTTTCGACTGGCAAATCATGACCCGGTAGCCGGCCTCGGTGGCTATCTGCTGGATGCCGCTGACGGCGGTGGCAAAAAACGGCCGCTCGATGTCGGGTATCACCACCCCGATGGTCGAGGTAGCGCGGCTCTTGAGGCTCTGGGCCAGCAGGTTGGGCTGGTAGTCAAGCTGCCGGGCCACCTCCAGAATAGCCTGCCGGGTAGTGGCGCTGATGTCGGAGTGCCCGTTCAAGGCCCGCGACACCGTGGAGAGCGCCACGCCCACCTGCTTGGCCACGTCGGCAATGGTGGCCTGGCGGCGGCGGCGCTCGGCGGGGTTGGGGGCTGGCCGCTCCTGGGTGAAATGGTACTCGCAGCTTTTGCAATAATAGCGCTGGCGGCCCCGCACAAAACCGGCTTTCATCACCTCATCGGGCAGGCTGCATTTAACACATTTTATCATTGGGTGGGGGAAAGAAAGAAGCTGGATAATGCGAAGGAAATGCCGCCGCCAAAGCGAGGATAAGCGAATGTACACCCCGAAAAAATATTTTCAAGCTGAAACACTATCGGAAACGTTTGCGAAAACGATACCGATAGTTTTTGTTTGAAAGTGAATTGGAAACTAAGTTTTTGGCGGTGCTATCGGAAGGTTTCCGCCTGTACATTTGAATCATGTTACGCCAATGCTACCTGAAGTAAGTATTTACTTACCGCTTGAACAACAAAGCTTAGGCGAGTTCATAAATAGTATTATCCCATGCTGCACACCATGCGCTGGTTCGGGCCCAACGACCCGGTTTCACTTTTCGACATTCGCCAGGCCGGCTGCGCCGGGGTCGTGACGGCCCTGCACCAGCTGCCCGTGGGCGCGGTGTGGCCGGTAAGCGAAATTCAGGCCCGGCAGCAGCTCGTGGAGGCCGATAATGCTACCCATTCGCCCCTGCACTGGGCGGTGGTAGAGAGCCTGCCGGTACACGAAGACATCAAGAAAGGCCGCCCCGCCCGCGAGCAGCTCATTGCCAATTATCAGCAGAGCCTGCGCAACCTGGCGGCCTGCGGCATCCGCACGGTGTGCTACAACTTCATGCCCGTGCTCGACTGGTCGCGCACCAACCTGCACTACGAAATGCCCGACGGCAGCCGCGCTCTGCGCTTCGTGTGGCAGGATTTTGCCGTGTTTGACTTGTGCATTCTCAAGCGCCCTGGCGCTGAGGCCGACTACGAGCCCGCCGTGGCCGAGGCCGCACGCCAGCAGTTTGCCGGCATGAGCGCCGAGCAGGTGGCCGAATTGACTAACACCACGCTGCTGGGCTTGCCCGGCTCGGAAGAAGCCTTCGAGCTGAGCAGCTTTCAGGCCTACCTCAACGAGTACAAAGCCATCGATGCGACAACTCTCACGGCCAACCTGCACTACTTCATTCAGCAGGTAGCGCCGGTGGCCGAGGAAGTGGGCATCGGGCTCTGCATTCACCCCGACGACCCGCCCTTCCCGCTGCTGGGCTTGCCCCGCGTGGTGAGCACCGAGGCCGACCTGGCCGGCCTGCTCGCCGCCTGCGACGTGCCGGCCAACGGCCTCACCTTCTGCACCGGCTCGCTGGGCGTGCGGCCCGATAATAATTTGGCGGGCATGGTGGAACGTTTTGGGCCTCGCATTCACTTTGTGCATTTGCGCACCACTAAGCGCGAGGACAACCCACGTAACTTTCACGAGGCCGCCCATTTGGCCGGCGACGTGGACATGTACGCCGTGGTGCGGGCGCTGGTGCAGGAAGAGCAGCGCCGCGAAGCCGCCGGCGACGCCCGCCCGCCGCTGCCCATGCGCCCCGACCACGGCCACCAGATGCTCGACGACCTGAACAGCGCCAAAAAGACTTACCCCGGCTACTCAGCCATCGGCCGCCTCAAAGGGCTGGCCGAGCTACGCGGCCTCGAGTACGGCGTGCGCCGCGCGCTGACCGAAGCTACTGCTGCCAACCAGCAGCTGGTAGCCATCCACTAGTTACTACTTACTGGTTAGCAGTTCGCTGCTAATCAGCTTCTCTTTTGCTCTCCTTCCCCACCCATCCCGCCATGTTGCTGCGCAACGTGTTTCTGCTTTTTGTACTGACTGTGGCCGCCGCTGCCCCCACCCGGGCCGACGACGGCTACCGGCTGTGGCTGAAGTACGACCGCGTGGCCGACGCGGCGGCGCGGCAGCAGTACCTGCGCAGCGCGCAGTTTATCGCTAGCCCCGGCACTTCGCCCACGCTGCGGGCGGCCAGCAGCGAATTGCAGCGCGGGCTAAGCGGGCTGCTGGGCCAGGCGGTGCCGGTAGTGGCCACGGCGGGTAGCCGCACGGGCGGCGTGGTGCTGCGCGTAGACGCGCAAGCCAGCGCCAACGGGCAGCCGCTGAAGGCTGAGGGCTACCGCATTTTCTCGGAGAAAAACAACCTAGTTATCACTGGCCGCACCGACCGGGCAGTGCTCTACGGGGCCTTCGCGCTGCTGCGGCAGGTGCAGACGCGCCAGCCGCTGGCGGGGCTGAGTATCAGCAGCAACCCGCGCATCGGCTACCGGATGCTTAATCACTGGGACAACCAGAACGGCACCATCGAGCGCGGCTACGCGGGCTCCAGTATCTGGCAGTGGTACCAGTTGCCCGAGGGCCTCGACGCCCGCTACACCGATTACGCCCGCGCCAATGCCTCGATTGGCATCAACGGCGTGGTTGTCAATAATGTAAACGCCAGCGCCCGCTACCTCACGGCCGAGTACATCGGCAAGGTGGCGGCGTTGGCGGGCGTGCTGCGGCCGTATGGGCAGCGCGTGTACCTGTCGGTGTTCTGGGCCGCGCCCAAGGTTATCGGCGGGCTGAATTCGGCTGACCCGCTCGACCCGCAGGTGAAGCAGTGGTGGGCCGCCAAGAGCGAAGAACTGTACAAGGCCATTCCCGATTTCGGCGGCTTTCTGGTGAAAGCTAATTCGGAAGGCGAGCCCGGCCCGCAGGACTACAACCGCACCCACGCCGACGGGGCCAATATGCTGGCCCAGAGCCTAGGTAGCCACGATGGCATCGTGATGTGGCGCGCTTTCGTGTACAAGGCTGGCACCGCCGACCGCTTCAAGCAGGCCTACGAGGAGTTTCAGCCTCTCGACGGCAAGTTTGACCCCAAGGTGCTGGTGCAGGTCAAGAACGGCCCGATTGATTTCATGGCCCGCGAGCCGTTTCACCCGCTGTTCGGGGCCATGCCTAAAACGCCGCTGGTGCTGGAAGTGCAACTGACGCAGGAGTACCTCGGCTTTGCTACTCACTTGGTGTACCTGGGGCCGCTCATCAAAGAAGTATTGGAAGCCGACACCTACGCCAAAGGCCCCGGCTCGACGGTGGCCAGGGTGGTAGATGGCACCGTGGACAACCACGCGCTGAGCGGCATCGCGGGCGTGGCCAACATCGGCTCGGACCGCAACTGGACCGGCAACCCGATGGGCCAGGCAAACTGGTACGCCTTTGGCCGCCTGGCCTGGGACCACACGCTGAGCCCCGCCGCCATCGCCAAGGAATGGACGCGCATGACGCTGACCACCGAGCCGGCCGCCGTGCAAACCATCGCCAACGTACTGAATAAGTCGCGCAACATCTACGTGCGCTACACCGTGCCGCTGGGCTTACACCACATTATGGGTGAGAGCATTCACTACGGACCGCAGCCCTGGCTGGCCAAGGCCGGCCGGCCCGACTGGACGGCGGTGTACTACCACCGGGCCGATTCCCTCGGCCTGGGCTTCGACCGCACGGCCACGGGTAGCAATGCGCTGGCCCTCTACAAACCAGAGGTGCAAAAGCAGTGGGGCAACGCCCAAACCTGCCCGCTCGACTACCTGCTCTGGTTTCACCACGTGGGCTGGAACCAGCGCCTGAGCACCGGCCGCACCCTCTGGAACGAGCTGGCTACCCGCTACTACACCGGCGCCGACTCGGTGCTGTGGATGCAAAAACAGTGGGCCCAGGTGCAGCCCCAGCTCGACCCTGCCCTGCACGCCGACGTAACGGCCCGCCTCCAAACCCAGCGCAAGGAAGCCCTGTGGTGGCGCGATGCCTGCGTGCTCTACTTCCAGAGCTTCGCCAAGCAGCCGATTCCGGCCCCGTTTGCGCCGCCTACGCGCACGCTGGATGATGTCAAGGAACTGGTGCGCATCTACCAGCTTCGCTAATCATTTATAAACTTATATATTTGTCACTCAAATGACTACTGCTGTACTTTCCTCCAACGGCCACTCTACCACCAACAGCGCGGCTGCGGCCGAAGCCGATGCGCAGCACCTAGGGTTGCAAGTGTTTTCGCTGGCTGGGCGGGTAGCGCTCATCACGGGCGGCGGCACGGGCATCGGCCTCGAAATAGCCCGCTGCATGGTGGCGGCCGGGGCCACGGTCATCATCACGGGCCGCCGCGAAAGCGTGCTGCAAGAGTCGGCCGCTGAGCTGGGTGAGAACGCGCACTTCGTGGTGAATGACGTGAGCGACCTCGGCGGCACCGATGCGCTGATTGAGCAGATTGAGGCTGAGCACGGCCCGCTTGATATTCTGGTCAACAACGCAGGCATCAACATGAAGAAGCCCGCGCTGGAAGTAACCGACGAGGATTTCAGCCGCATTATTCACACCAACCTCAATGCGGTTTTTGCGCTCACCCGCGCCGCCGGTCGGCGCATGGTGCCCCGCGGCCGCGGCACGATTATCATGATTTCGTCGATGGCCGCCTACTATGGCATCGACCGCGTGGTGGCCTACGCGGCCTCCAAGTCGGCCGTGGAAGGCATGGTGAAAGTGCTGGCCTCGGAGTTCTCGAAAGACGGCGTGCGCGTGAACGCCATCGCGCCCGGCTTTATCGAAACCGAAATGAGCCGCACGGCCATGAACTCGGACCCCGACCGCCGCGACCGCGCCATGCGCCGCACCCCGATGGGCAAATTTGGCAAGCCCTCCGACATCGGCCACGCGGCTGTTTTTCTGGCTTCGGAGGCGGCCCGCTACGTCACGGGCGCATCGCTGCCCGTTGATGGCGGCAATTCGATAGGATTTTAATACAGTAGCCGTTGCGCTTCGTCCCCGTCGGGGTTATTTTGCTTTACTTTCCACTTTTTATTTTTCAAACTTCCCACCCATGCATACACCCATACCTTCGTTTCGGCGGCTTAACAGCGCGAAATGGTCGCGGCTGGTGCCGCTTCTTCTACTAAGCGGGGGCCTTACCCCCCTACTGCCCCAAGCGGCCTACGCCCAAGTGGCGGGTGCCCACACGGTAAGCGGTAAGATTACCTCCGCCAATGGCGAAGGCATTCCGGGCGTGACGGTAGTGGTGAAGGGCACGACCACTGGCACGGCTACCGACGTGGACGGCAAGTACACCATCACCGTTCCCAACGACAATAGCGTGCTCGTGCTTAGCTCCGTTGGCTACACGAAGCAGGAAGTGACGGTGGGTAACCGCACCAGCATCAACCAGAGCCTGGAGGCCGAAAACCAGGCGCTGACCGAAGTGAAGGTAATCGGCTACGGCACGCAGCGGGCCGAAGCCGTAACGGGCTCGGTGGCGTCCATCAGCGGCGAAAACCTGCGCGAAGTGCCAGTGGCCAACATCGGGCAAGCGTTGCAGGGCCGCCTGCCGGGCGTGCAGATTTCCCAAAGCTCTTCCCAGCCAGGGGCCAGCCCGCAAATCCGCATCCGCGGCACGCGCTCGCTCACGGCCAGCAACGACCCGCTGGTAGTACTGGACGGGATTCCTTTCCCGGGCTCCATTGGGGACATTAATCCCAACGACATCCAGAGCGTTGACATTCTGAAAGATGCTTCGGCTACAGCCATCTACGGCTCACGCGGGGCCAACGGCGTGGTACTGGTAACGACTAAGGGCGGCAAAAAAGGGCAGAAGGCGCAAGTAAATTACAGCGGCTTTGTGGGAGTGAAAACCCTATTTGCCAAGTTCCCCATGATGAATGGACCCGAGTTTGTGGCGCTTCGCAAAGCCACGGCCTTGTACAACACTAGCGGACAGCCCTTGTACAGTAACACCCTCGACGAATCCAACGACGTAAATACTGACTGGCAGGACTTGCTGTACCGGACCGGTATTCAAAACAACCAAAACGTAGGCCTGAGCGGTGGTACGGAAAGCGGGCGGTATAATTTCAACGCCGGCTACTACAAAGAGCAAGGCGTAATCCCGACCCAGCAGTACACCCGCTTTTCTATGCGTGGTACGCTGGACCAAGCCGTTGGCAAGTACGTTCGCCTGGGCTTCACGACCAACAACACCTACAGCTTGTCGGAAGGTGGCAACGTGGGAGTGTACAGCTCCTTGACTTCGTCGCCAATTGCCAACCCCTACAACGCAGATGGTTCGCTGAAACGAGTCATCAAGATGCCGCTGGATGACCAGTGGGTAACCACCCGCAGCGTTATCGAGGCTAATCAGGACCGCTGGCTCAGCCAAACGCGCAGCTTTGCCACGTACAACGCCGTCTTCGGTGAGCTTAAAATCCCGGGCGTAGAAGGGCTGAAATACCGCATTAACCTGGGCGTAAACTACCGGCAGAGCCAAGGGGGTAGCTACACGGGGATAGGCATCAACGCGATTCCCGTAAACAACCCTGCCACGGCCTCCCTCAGCAACGCGGTTACGACGGACTACACCGTTGAAAACATTCTGTCCTACGACCGCACCTTTGGCGGGAAGCACAATATCAATGCGCTCGCCTTGTATTCTGCTTCCAGCAACGTCTACAACCAGTCGCAGATTGCGGGCCGGAATATTCCTTCCGATGCCTTCCAATTCTATAACATAGGCCTGGTGCCCTCCGATCAAATCACCGTAAACCCTAACAACCAGGTATATACTAAATTCGGCCTGCTGTCTTACATGGCGCGGGTGATGTACTCCTACGACGACCGCTACCTGCTCTCCGCGACCATCCGGTCGGACGGCTCGTCGCGCCTTGCCGAAGGCCACAAGTGGAATACCTACCCGGCCGTGTCAGTTGGCTGGAACGTAGCTAAAGAAAGCTTCATGCAGGGGGTGGAAGCCGTCAACATGCTGAAGCTGCGGGCGGGCTACGGCATCACGTCCAACCAATCGGTTGCGCCTTACTCTACCCTGGGCCTATTGGCTACCCGGCCCTATAACTTTGGCCCCACCGGCTACGATACGGGCCTGTTTGTGAGCCAGCTACCTAACCCCGCCCTGGGTTGGGAATACTCCAGAACGTGGAACTACGGGGTAGACTTTTCGCTCCTAAAAAACCGCATTTCCGGTTCCGTAGAGTACTACGTGACCAACACCCGTAACCTGCTGCTTGGGGTGGCACTGCCCCCAACCTCGGGGGTGAACAGCTACACGGCTAATATTGGCTCCACTCAAAATAAAGGCATCGAGCTTTCTTTGAACGGGGTAATTTTGGATAATGCTAATGGCTGGACCTGGGAAGCGGGCTTCAACCTGTATGCCAACCGCAACAAGATTACATCGCTGGCGGGCGAGCAGCAGCGTGACGAAGGCAACTGGTGGTTTGTGGGGCAGCCCATCAACGTAATCTACGATTACGAAAAAATAGGGCTGTGGCAAAAAGACGACCCCTACCGCACTATTCTTGAGCCATCTACCAACGCCGATGCCACCATTGGCATGATTAAGGTAAAATATACCGGCACGTACAACCCGGATGGCACCCCCACTCGCGCCATTGGCGCTGCCGATCGCCAGGTTATCGATACCAACCCCAACTTCCTGGGTGGTCTCAACACCCGGGTGGCGTACAAGGGCTTTGACTTGTCCGTTGTGGGTGTCTTCCAAAATGGTGGCCTGCTCAACAGCACCATATACGGCTCCGGCGGCTACCTCAACCTGCTGAACGGTCGCCGTGGCAACGTAAAAGTTGATTACTGGACGCCGGATAATACCGATGCCAAATTCCCGCGGCCCGGTAGCCTGGCAAGCGGCGACAACCCCAAGTATGCCTCTACGCTGGGCTACTTCGACGCCTCTTACCTCAAGGTGCGAACCATTTCGCTGGGCTATAACTTCCAGAACAGCGCGTGGCTGACGAAGGCCGGCATCAGCCGCCTGCGCCTGTACGTGACGGCGCAGAACCCCTTCGTCTTCTTCTCGCCCTACAAAAAGCAATCGGGCATGGACCCGGAAACCAACTCGAACGGCAACGAAAACGCAGCAGTACCCCTGGATTTCAACCTTCGCCGCATCCTGACGCTGGGCACCAATGCCCCGGCTACCCGCACCTTCCTCGGCGGCCTGGACCTCACTTTTTAAGCAGCGCTAGACATGAAACGTTTTAAGTTACAATTCTTAATTAGCACCGCCGCCCTCTCTCTGTCGGCGGCCGGGTGCAAGGACCTGCTGAATGAGCAGCCCCGCAGTACCTACGACCCTAGCTTCTTTAAAACGGAAAAGGGCGTACAAGGCGGCCTGACGGCGATGTACGCGCACTTGCGCGATACATACGGCCAGGCCTATTACTACAACGCCACCCTCACGGGCACCGATGAAGTAACCTACGGCCGGGATGCCGACGAAAACTTCCTGGCCATGGACCTCTCCGGTCGGACGCAACTCACCGCCAATAACAGCCGGGCGGATGCCTTGTGGGGCAGCGCTTTTCCGAATATCAACACCGCCAACGGCGTTATTGAGAATGCCAGCGCGGTAGGCACCATTTCGGCCGCCCTGGTGGCTGAGGCCCGGTTCTTCCGCGCTTTCGACTACTTCATGCTGGTGCAGACCTTCGGCGGAGTACCGCTGGATTTGGGCGCAGGCGAGTTGAAGTTCAATAACAATCCGGTTCGGACCTCCACCCGCAACACGGTACCCGAGGTGTATACCAAGGCTATTTTCCCCGACTTACTGCAAGCCGTCAACGACTTGCCGGTAAACCCGCGGGTAACGGGGGGTGTCACCAAAACGGTGGCCCGCCTGTACCTGGCCAAAGCCTACCTGACCTATGCCTGGTGGCTGGAAAACCCGAATAACATTCCGACTTACCCAGCCGCGCAGCGCACCGACCCGGCCGGCCGCACCGCCCAGTACTACTACCAGCAAGCCTACGATGTGGCTACGGCCGGCATCAACAGCCCTGGGCAGTATCGCTTGCAGAGCACGTACTACGATGTGAACGTCGCTACCAACGACCGTAACCCGGAGATAATGCTGTACGCGGACCACACCGAAAGCAGCGAGCTTTATAATGGCGGCAGCCTCACCTTTGGCAGCGGCGGGGCTCCCGACAACTTTGCCGGCTGGATGTTGACCTGGAACTACACCAACATCCGCAGTAATGGACAGTTTTCAACCGGGCCTGCTGCTTTTTCTTCTGTGCTGCGAGAAGCAGTTCAGCCGCTAGGCCGCCCCTGGACGCGCATGGCTCCGACCATTGGGGCCATTACGAACACCTTTGCTGACAAAACGAACGACTCCCGCTTCGACGGCACTTTTACCACGACCTATCGTGGTAACTGGAACAAAGGAGATGGTGCTAAGCCAACGGCTGCTACTAATGCCAATAATCTGTCGGTTTCTCCTGGCGATGCCATTCTGACCTTCCTTGGCTCGGAGCCCAGCACCGCAATTACCTACCCCAGCGGCCCAGGCGCGAGCAACATCGGGGCCGGCACGCTGCCCGGCCGGGCTGATTACGTCATCTCGCCGCTCGGCATCAGTCGTATCGTGTACCCGGGCCTGTGGAAGTTGGGACCCTACCGCACCGACAACGGCACGGGCCTGGGCCAGCCGAACGCCGGTAGCACGCGCCCCTTCAACATTGCCAAGTTTTCGGAGCTGTACTTTGTAGCAGCCGAAGCCGCCGTGAAGGGCGCTGCTCCCGCCTCCGGCCAAAGCGCCCGCGAACTGATTAACGTTATCCGCGCTCGCGCCGGCAAGTGGCGTTTCGACAACAACAACAACGTGGCCAAATCGCAGGACAACAGCGCGGCGATGGTGGCGGCTACCCCGAACACCATCGACATCAACTACATCCTGGCCGAGCGCTCGCGCGAGTACTTTGGCGAAGGTTACCGCTGGTTTGACCTGGTACGCACGCAGAAGTGGAACGAGCTGGCGGGTACCTACCAAATCGGCGGCACCAACTACGGCGACCACACCCCGGTTACCGTTACGCGCACCATTCAGCCGTATCACTACCTGCGTCCTATCCCGCAGCTCCAACTCGACCGCATGGACGTGGATGCCAGCGTGAAAGCCGCTTACCAGAACCCGAGCTACCAATAGCCTGGTGATAGAGCTGGGTACTGAAAAAGCCAGCTTTTGACTAAGAGTAAGAAGTAAGCCCCGATTTCGCCTCGAAATCGGGGCTTATTTATGAAGGGGTACTGCAAAAACACCGTTATCCTGCCAACGCTTTGACCTACAACGCACACTTCCTTTCTACGCTGGGGCTCTCGCTGGCGCTGCTCGCTACCGCCCCCGCTGCCCAGGCTACCGTGCGCCTGCCGCGCCTCGTGAGCGACGGCATGGTGCTACAGCGCGACACGCCCCTGCGGGTGTGGGGCTGGGCCGCGCCCGGCGAAAAGGTAGCCGTGAGCTTTCAGGGCAAAGCTTACACCGCCACCGCCAGCCCTAAGGGCGAGTGGCAGGTGCAGCTACCCGCCCAAAAGGCCGGTGGCCCCTACGAGTTGAAAATCGACGCTACCAACCACTTAGTAGTAAAGGATATTCTGGTGGGAGACGTGTGGCTGTGCTCGGGCCAGTCGAACATGGAAACGCCCATGAGCCGCGTGCGCGATAAGTACCCGCAGGAAGTGGCGCAGGCCAACAACCCGCGCATCCGGCAATTCGAGGTGCCGCTGACATATGCTTTCAACGGCTCCAAGGCTGACCTCACGGGCGGCAAATGGATAAGCACCACCCCCGAAAGCGTGCTGAAATTTTCGGCCGTGGGCTACTTCTTTGCCAAAGAGCTGCAAGCGAAGTACAACGTGCCCGTCGGCATCATCAAGGACGCCGTGGGCGGCTCGCCGGCCGAAGCTTGGCTGAGCGCCGACGCGCTCAAGCAGTTTCCGAAGTACGAGCAGCAGGTGGCACCCTACCGCGACAGCGTCTTCGTGGCTGGCACCCGGCAGCGTGAGGGCGCGGCCGTGGCCGATTGGTACAAGCGCCTGCACCAAGCCGACCAGGGCGAGCAGCCCGGCCAGCCCAAGTGGAGCGCCGCTACCTACGCCGCCACCGGCTGGGCCACCATGGCCGTGCCCGGCTACTGGGCTAGTCAGACGCCCCTAGGTATGGTAAATGGCGTAGTGTGGTTTAAGAAGGAAGTAGACGTGCCCGCCGCCATGGTAGGCCAGCCAGCCCGCCTGGAACTGGGCACGCTGGTCGATGCCGACTCGACCTACATCAACGGCCAGCTGGTGGGTACTACCGGCTACCAGTACCCGCCCCGCAAGTATGACTTCGGGCCGGGGGTGCTGAAGGCCGGGAAGAACATGATTACGGTGCGCCTCATCAGCAACGGCGGGCGCGGCGGCTTTACGATGGGCAAGGAATACCGCTTGGTGGCGGGCGGCCAGACCATCGACCTGAAAGGCGACTGGCAGTACAAGCTGGGCGCGACCATGCCGCCCACGCCGGGCACCACCACCTTCCAGTACCAGCCGGGCGGGCTCTTCAATGGTATGATAGCGCCCGTGCGGCCCTACGCCGTGAAGGGCGTGCTGTGGTACCAGGGTGAAAGCAACGCCGGCCGCCCCGACGATTACCAGGCCCTGCTCACTGGCCTCATCCAGGACTGGCGCAAGCAGCTCAATCAACCCGCGCTGCCCTTCATCTACGCGCAGCTGCCTAATTTCCAGGCCGTGCGTAAGGAGCCGAGCGAGAGCGGCTGGGCCGCCGTGCGCGACGCCCAGCGCCGTACGCTGGCCGTGCCCCACACCGGCATGGCCGTGCTACTCGACGTGGGCGAGTGGAACGACATTCACCCCTTGGACAAGCAGACGGTGGGCCACCGCCTAGCTTTAGCCGCCGAGAAGGTAGCCTACGGCGACGCCAAAACCGTGACCGCCGGCCCACTCTACCAATCAGCCAAAACGGTGGGCAACAAGGTGACGCTGACCTTTGCCAGCCCCGGCAGCGCCTTGGTGGCAAAAGGCGGCGGGCCGCTCACCGGCTTCGCCGTGGCGGGGGCCGATAAGAAATTTGTGTGGGCGCAGGCCCGCCTGGAAGGCGACAAAGTAGTGGTGTGGAGCGACCAGGTGCCCGCGCCCGTGACCGTGCGCTACGCCTGGGCCGACAACCCCGAGGGTGCCAACCTCTACAACCAGGCGGGCCTGCCGACATCCACCTTTACTACCGAGCGCTAATAGTTAATAGTCAGTCGCTAACGGCTTATAAAAATGAAATATTTACTCGGCTACGACATCGGTAGCTCTTCCATCAAGGCCTCGCTGCTCGACGTGAATACCGGCCGCTGCGTGGCTGCTGCCACCACGCCCACTACCGAAATGGGCATGGACGTGCCCCAGGCTGGCTGGGCCGAGCAGCGCCCCGAGCGCTGGTGGCAGGAAATCATCAACGCCACCCAGAAGCTGCAAAACGGCTACGGCTTCGAGGGCGGCCAAGTAGCGGCCATCGGCATCACCTACCAGATGCACGGGCTGGTGCTGGTGGACAAGGCCGGGCACGTGCTGCGCCCCGCCATTATCTGGTGCGACAGCCGGGCCGTAGAGCTGGGCAACCAGGCATTTCGGGACCTAGGCGAGGATTTTTGCCTCGATAATTTCCTGAACTCGCCGGGCAACTTCACGGCCTCGAAGCTAAAATGGGTGCGCGAAAACGAGCCCGAGATTTATGCCCAAATTCACAAAATCCAGCTACCCGGCGACTACATCGCCTTCAAGTTGACCGGCGAGCTGCAAACCACCGTGTCGGGCTTGTCGGAGGGCGTGTTCTGGAATTTCAAGAAGCAGGCCATTGCCCAGGAATTGCTCGACTACTACGGCATCAGCGCCGAGCTGCTGCCTGAAGTGGTAGATACGTTCGCCATTCAGGGCCGCCTCACGGCCGAGGCCGCGCAAACCCTAGGGCTGGCGGCGGGCACGCCCATCAGCTACCGCGCCGGCGACCAGCCTAATAATGCTTTTTCGCTCAACGTCTTGAACGCGGGCGAAGTGGCGGCTACGGCCGGCACCAGCGGCGTGGTCTATGGCATCAACGAAACGCTGTCGGCCGATTCCCGCTCGCGGGTCAATTCGTTTGTGCACGTCAACAGCACCCTAGAGCGGCCCAAAAACGGTGTGCTCATGTGCCTCAACGGTACTGGCATCTTGAACAGCTGGCTGCGCCGGCTAGTGGGCGACCTGCCCTACGAGCAGCTCAACCAGCTGGCGGCGCAGGCCCCGGTGGGCGCGGCGGGCCTCAGCTTTTTGCCGTTTGGCAACGGCGCCGAGCGCATTCTTGAAAATCGTCCGTCGGCAGCCAGCCTGCACGGCGTACAGTTCAACATCCACGGCCGCGAGCACGTGGTTCGGGCTGCGCAGGAGGGCATCGTGTATGCCCTCAACTACGGCATGGACATCATGCGCAGCTCGGGCGTGCAGGTGCAGCGCGTGCGCGCCGGCCACGCCAATATGTTCCTCTCGCCGGTGTTCCGCGAGGCGTTCGTGAACGCGGGCAATTTGACTTTGGAGCTCTACAACACCGACGCCGCGCAGGGCGCGGCGCGCGGCGCGGGCATTGGGGCGGGCGTGTACGCCAGCCCGAAGGAGGCCTTCGGTGGGCTGGAGCTGATAAGCACTACCGAGCCCACGCCGGCGCTGCGCGAGCAGTACCAAGCGGCCTATTCGGACTGGCTGACGCTGCTGGACCGGGAGCTGCGGCCAGCGGAGTTGCTGCTGGCCTAGGGCAACAAACCGACTGTCCTTGCTGCGCTGCGCTCGCAAGGACAGCATTTAAGAAATCCTCTCAACTTACTACCTCAATTTCTCCACTTTCCATTCAACATGGCAACCTCAGAATATTTCAAGGGCATCGACAAGATTAAATACGAAGGTCGCGATTCGGACAACCACTTGGCGTTTAAGTGGTACGATGAAAACCGTGTGGTAGCTGGCAAGACCATGAAGGACCACCTGCGCTTCGCCACGGCCTACTGGCACACCTTCGTGGGCACCGGCGGCGACCCGTTCGGCCCCGGCACCAAAGACTTTGCCTGGGATGCCAAAGGCGACATCGTGGGCCGCGCTAAGGACAAAGCCGACGCGGCGTTTGAGTTTATCACCAAGCTCGGCACGCCCTACTACTGCTTCCACGATGTAGACCTCGTAGACGAAGGCTCGTCGCTGAGCGAGTACGAGCGCAACCTGAGCACGGTGGTAGACTACCTCAAGCAGCACCAGCAGGAAAGCGGTGTGAAGCTGCTGTGGGGCACGGCCAACGTATTCTCGAACCCGCGCTACATGAACGGCGCCAGCACCAACCCCGATTTCTCGGTGGTGGCCTACGCCGGCACGCAGGTGAAAAACTCCATCGACGCCACCATCGCGCTGGGCGGCGAGGGCTACACCTTCTGGGGTGGCCGCGAGGGCTACATGACCCTGCTCAACACGAACATGAAGCGCGAGCAAGCGCACCTAGGTCGCTTCCTGAGCATCGCCCGCGACTATGCTCGCAAGCAGGGCTTTACCGGCAAGTTCTTCATCGAACCCAAGCCGGCCGAGCCCACCAAGCACCAGTACGACTTCGACGCTGCTACCGTAATCGGCTTCCTCAAGGAGCACGGCCTGGAGAATGACTTCATGCTGAACCTAGAGGTGAACCACGCCACGCTGGCCGGCCACACCTTCCAGCACGAGCTGCAAGTAGCCGCCGACGCCAACCTGCTCGGCAGCATCGACGCCAACCGCGGCGACTACCAGAACGGCTGGGACACCGACCAGTTCCCCAACAACCTGAACGAGCTGACCGAGTCGATGCTCATCATCCTGGAGCACGGCGGCATCGCGCCGGGCGGCATCAACTTCGACGCCAAAACCCGCCGCAACTCGACCGACCTGGAGGACATCTTCATCGCCCACATCGCTGGTATGGACACCTTCGCCCGCGCGCTGGTTACGGCCGATGCCATCCTGACCAAGTCGCCCTACAAGCAGTTCCGCCAGGAGCGCTACGCTTCGTTTGACTCGGGTGCCGGCGCTGAGTTTGCCAAGGGCAACCTGACGCTGGAAGACCTGCGCAAAATCGCGCACGAAACCGGCGAGCCCACGCCCCGCAGCGGCAAGCAGGAGTGGCTGGAAAGCATTATCAACCAGTACATCTAGGCATGCTAGAAGACTAGTTAAAACGGAGCTGGCCAGCTGAGGATTGGTGCGAACGATGAGTCGGCTGGCCGGGGAAGTTTTTGCTTTCAGGAAGTACGCAAAAAGCGCTTGCCATAGTGGGCGAAGCGCAGCAATCGCATCAGGACGAGCTGAATAGGTGCGATGGCTGCGCTTTGCCCGCCATGTTGAGCGCTTTTTGATGTTACGCAAATGCTGCCGGCTTCGCGCAACACTACCAGTTGGCGCGAACGCAGCACAAGAATGCCGCAGGCGCCGGTTTGCGTCGGCTTTTTATCTAATTACCTTTATGAAAGCCAATAATTTGCGTTGGTGCCTGGCCCTGGCCGGGCTAGGGCTGGGGTTTGGGCCAAAAGCGGACTCCTCCTTGAAGGAGGCTTACAAGAAGGATTTCTACGTGGGGGCTGCCCTCAATAACCGCCAGGTTAGCGGCCGCGACGATAAATCCCTGGCCCTCATCAAGCAGCAGTTCAACACCATCAGCCCCGAAAACCTGCTGAAGTGGGAGGCCGTGCACCCGCAGCCCGATACCTACAACTTCAAGCCCGCCGACGACTACGTGGCCTTTGGGCAGGCCAACAAGATGTTCACCATCGGCCACACGCTCATGTGGCACCAGCAAACGCCCAAGTGGGTGTTTGAGGACACCGACGGCAAGCCCGCCAGCCGCGAGCTAGTGCTCAAGCGCCTGGAAGACCACATCAACGCCGTGGTGGGCCGCTACAAGGGTAAAATCGCGGGTTGGGACGTGCTCAACGAAGCCATTGACGACCAGCAAGGCGACCTGCGCAAAACCAAGTGGCTGGAGCTCATCGGCGAGGATTTTGCCGCCAAGGCGTTTGAATACGCCCACAAGGCCGACCCCAAGGCCGAGCTTTACTACAACGACTACAGCCTGTATCGCCCCGAAAAGCGCGAGGGCGTGATTAAGCTGGTGAAAAGCCTGCAAGCCAAGGGCATCAAGGTAACGGCCATTGGGATGCAGGGGCACTACGGCCTTACCAAACCAAGTATCGACCAGGTGGAAGCCAGCATTGTGGCCTTCGCGAAGCTGGGCGTGCACGTCAATTTCACGGAGCTCGACATCGATGTGCTGCCGAACCCCAGCCGCCGCCAGGGCGCCGACATTGCCGAAACCTTTGGGGCCGACGCCAAATACAACGTGTACACCACCGGCCTGCCCGACTCGGTGCAGCAGAAGCTCACCAAGCGCTACGCCGACCTGTTTGCGCTGTTTCATAAACACCGCGACGTGATTGACCGGGTGACGCTCTGGGGTGTGACCGACGCTGACTCGTGGCTGAATAACTGGCCTATTCGGGGCCGCACCAGCTACCCGCTGCTGTTCGACCGCAATTTCCAGCCCAAGCCCGCTTTTCGGGCCGTGGTGCAGGCCGCCCGGTAGCGGCGTCACCAACCTTCTTTTCCTGCTAGCAATTCCCATGCGTCTTATTCTCTCCCGCCTTTCCCTCGCCCTACTGCTCCTGTCGCCCGCCCTGGCCGACGCACAGCAAACGCCCGCGCCGCTTAGCGAGCACTACATCTCGGCTAAGAAGGCAACCGGCAGCTTCCCGCTCGTGGCCGGCGGCAAGGCCGCCGCGCTCTACGCCAGCGAAAGCGATTGGCCCGGCGTGCTGCGCACCATGCGCGACGTACAGGCCGACATCAAGCGTGTGACCGGCCGCGAGCCGCAGCTGCTTACCGACGCGCCCGCCGCCACTCAGGAGCCGGTGGTGCTGGTAGGCACCCTAGGGCATAGCCCCTTGATTGACAAGCTAGTGCAAAGCGGAAAGCTCGACGTGAGCAACCTGGCCGGCCGCTGGGAAACCTTCGTGGTGCAGGCCATCGACAACCCTATGCCAGGGGTAGCTAAGGCACTGGTGGTGGCGGGCAGCGACAAGCGCGGCACCATCTACGGCCTCTACGACCTGTCGGAGCAGATGGGCGTGTCGCCCTGGTACTGGTGGGCCGATGTGCCGACCAAGCCGCAAAAGAACCTTTACGTGGCCGCCGGCCGCCATACGCTGGGTGCGCCGCAGGTGAAGTACCGCGGCATTTTCCTCAACGATGAAGCGCCCGCGCTCAGTGGCTGGGCTAAGGAGAAGTTTGGCGGCATCAACTCGAAGATGTACGAGCACGTCTTTGAGCTAATCCTGCGCTTGAAAGGCAATTACCTGTGGCCCGCCATGTGGGGCAACGCCTTTAACGACGACGACAAGCGCAGCCCCGAGCTGGCCGACACCTACGGCATCGTGATGGGCACCTCGCACCACGAGCCCATGCAGCGCGCCCAGCAGGAGTGGAAGCGCTACGGCAAAGGCGCCTGGAACTACCAGACCAACGCGCCCGTGCTGCAAGAGTTTTGGCGGCAGGGCATTAAGAACATGGGCACGCACGAAAGCATCGTGACCATCGGCATGCGCGGCGACGGCGACGAGCCCATGAGCGAGGGCAGCAACATCAAGCTGCTCGAAAAAATAGTGGCCGACCAGCGCCAGATTCTGACCGAAGAAACCCGCAAGCCCGCCGACCAGACCCCGCAGGTGTGGGCGCTCTACAAGGAGGTGCAGGACTACTACGACAAGGGTATGCGCGTGCCCGACGACGTGACCCTGCTGCTCTGCGACGACAACTGGGGCAACCTCCGCAAGCTGCCCAAGCTCGGCGACGCGCCGCGCAAGGGCGGCTACGGCATCTACTACCACTTCGATTACGTGGGCGGACCTAGGAACTACAAGTGGCTGAACACGAATCCGCTGCCGCGCATCTGGGAGCAGATGCACCTGGCCCACGAGTACGGCGCCAACCAGATTTGGGTGGTGAACGTGGGCGACCTCAAGCCGATGGAGCTGCCCATCAGCTTCTTCCTCAACTACGCTTGGAACCCCGACGCCCTGCCCGCCGATGGCGTGGCCGCCTACACCCAGCGCTGGGCCGAGCAGCAGTTTGGCCCCAAGCACGCAGCCGACATTGCCGACATTCTGGCCAAATACGCCAAGTACAACGCCCGCCGCAAGCCCGAGCTGCTCGACGCGAATACGTATAACCTGCGCACCGAGTGGCCCACGGTGGTAGCCGAGTACAACCAGCTGCTAAGCCGCGCCGAGGCCATCGGCCAGAAGCTGCCCGCCGCCGACCGCGACGCCTACTTCGAGCTGGTGCTGCACCCGGTGCAGGCCTGCGCCAACCTCAACGAGCTGTATTACACCGTAGCCCAAAACCGCGAAGCCGCTAAAACCAACCAACCCAACACCAACGCGCTGGCCGAAAAAGCCAAGGCCCTGTATGCCAAAGACGCAGAAATTAAGCAGCGCTACCACGCCTTGGCCGGCGGCAAGTGGAACCACATGATGGACCAAACGCACATCGGCTACACCTACTGGCAGCAGCCCAACGCCGACAAAATGCCCGAAGTAGTGACGCTGCCCGCGGACGCTACGGCCACGGCCCCTGCGCCCCAACCCGCCACGCCCGAGGCTGCCTACGTGTCGCTCAATGCCGAAAACTACACCCAGGCCGTGAATGCGGGCACTATTACCTGGCAGCGCCTGCCCGACCTGGGGCGCACGGCGGGGGCCGTCACGGCCTTTCCGGTTACCGCCGCGCCCACGGCCGCGCCGGGCGGCAATAGCGCGCACTTGGAGTACCGCATCAACCTGCCCCAGGCCGGGCCGGTGATGGTGAGCGCCTACCTGGCACCGACCCTGGACTTTACCAACAGTACCGGCCTGCGCTACGCGGTATCTATCGACGAGGAAGCGCCGCAGCTTATCAACCTGCACACCGGCCTCAACCCCGATAATGGTAACCGGCCCTGGGAGCGGGCGGTGGCGGAGAACATTATCCTGAAAACTTCGCAGCACAACGTGGCCGCCGCTGGCGCGCACGTGCTCAAGTTTTGGCGCGTAGACCCCGGCGTGGTGCTCGAAAAACTGGTAGTGAGCGCGGGCCCGCTGCCCGCCACCTACCTCGGGCCACCCGCTGGCGCGGCGGGTGCTAAGGGCAAAGGGCAAAACCAAGCTGTGCCCGGCAGCCTAGGTAGTCGCTAGGAGCGGCTGCTAACTGCGACTAAAAAGGCCGGCCCGCTGCTCTATTCGGAGTAGCGGGCCGGCCTTTTTGAATCAGGAAAAGGCAGTTGAGCGGGGGCTAATAACCAGGGTTCTGGGGTAGCTTCCAGCTCTGGG
>NZ_DASTEP010000108.1:0-82493 GCF_035709525.1 Hymenobacter sp.
CGCAGCGAAGCGAAGTCGAAGCATCTCTGCCGCTTCATCCAAGCCCTTCAACGAAGCGGTAGAGATGCTTCGCTGCGCTCAGCATGACGGCCGTTTTCCCCACTCATCCACTCATCCACTCATCCACTCATCCACTCATCCACTCACCTACTCATTCTACCTTGCGCAGCTCGTCGGCCTCAAACACCCGCGCCACTTTGCGCTTGCGCTCGACCAACTGGTAGCGGGCGCGGTCTTCGCTTTCGCTCCAGAAAATATCGGACACCAGCCCGTGATGCGCGGGGCGGCCGGCGGGCGGGCGCACCTCCTCTACCAGGTCGCCAAAGCCGAAGGGTGGCTTGTTATACAGCTCCTTGAATAGCTCGCCGCGCACCAGAAACTGCTGCTCGTCGTAGCGCAGCGTTATCCACTCGCTGTCGTCGTCGAGGTCGCTCACTTTCTCAAATACTTTGCCCACCGGGTGCACCCACTCAAACGAGCGGCGGTTGGCGGGGTGCAGGTAGGAGTAGCCGTAGTCGGGCGACCAGGCATACAAGCCAAAAACAACGGGGCGCGGGCGGGGCATGAGACAGGTAGTAAACAGTAGGGCTACGCTAAACCCCGAAACCGGGCCGCTGGTTGCGCCAGCCGGCATTTTCCGGGGCGTGGGCCCCGTTGGCTTGCCCGGCCCTCACCGGCCCGTGGCGGCGGGCGCGGCGGCACGGCGAATCCCCACGACTGACCAGCTTACTAGTTAGCTTTTTAACGAAGGCCCTCGCCGCTTGGCGAGGGCTTTTTTAGTGGCTAATACCTGGACGGTTGGTTTATTACCAATGCATTAACTTTCTAATTTCTCTTTGCACTATCCCTTTGGATGAAAATAATTTTGACGTCGCTTTATGCATTCTTCATCTTTTTTCAGCCCACTTACCTTCCTTCTTTCCCCACATGAATCATCCTCTACTTACGCGCTCCCGGCACCCCGCCCGCTGGCTGCTGAGTACCCTTTGGCTACTGCTGCTGCCGCTGCTGGGCTGGGGGCAGACTACCACCGTCTTTAACGTTACGGGTGCCGCTTTACCTACCGGCTGGGTTGGTAATAACAATGTCAGCACATTGACCATAGCCCAAAGCAGCTATTTTTTGCTTGAGCCTGGTACTTCGCCCGATAATATCATCACCTCGACATACGACCTTACCGGCTTCTCTACAGCCACTTTCTCGCTTAACGTAGCAGGTTATGGCGGCGCTACTTATACGCCGGCCAAAGTAGAGATATCCTATGATAATGGGGCGACTTATAAGCAGACAAGTATTACTTCAACTCCTTCTTCGTCAAGCTATTCTACTAGCAATATTACGTTAACCGAGACGCTTACCGCACAGGTCATCATTCGAATTAGTAATAACAGTACGACTGCTCAAGCAGGCCGCGGCGTTCGCTTGCAAAATCTTAAGCTGGTAGGCACTGCGGCAACTACGCCTACCTCCCCCACTCTCACCACGGCGGCCGCCAGCAGCCTCACGGCCACCTCGGCCACGCTCAACGGCAACCTTAGCAGCTTTGGCGCGCCCACTGGCAGCAGCCCGGCCTACGGCTTCGTGTACAGCGTGGCTTCGGCCAATGCCGCGCCTGCCCTCGGCGGCGCGGGCACTACTCCCCTCACCACGGGCACGGCGGCCGCTACGGGCGCATTTAGCAGCCCGGCTACTGGCCTCTTGGCCAATACCTTGTACGCCGCCCAGGCCTACGCCACCAACGGCACGGGCACGGGCTACGGCGGGGTCGTCAGCTTCACTACCCTGGCCAATGTGAGCAGCACCACCGATGCCGCGCCCGGCCAAACCACGGCCGCGCCCGGCGGCACGGTAGCCGCCGATGGCGGCGCGGCCATCAGCGAGCGGGGCGTGTACTACAGCACCACCAGCGGCTTTGTGCCCCCGGCCGGCACCAAGGTAGTAGCCTCGGCGGCCACGGGCGCGGGCAGCTTCACGAGCGCGCTCACGGGCCTGGCGGCCGGCACTACCTACTACGTGGTGGCCTACGCCACCAACGCGGGCGGCACCAGCTACGGCGCGGAGGTGAGCTTCACCACGGCTGCCGCCACGGCCGCGCCCACCGTGAGCACCATCAGCGCCAACGCTACCGGCCAGACCACGGCCACGGCCACCGGCAACGTGAGCAGCGAAGGCTCGGCCGGCGTGACCGAGCGGGGCGTGTACTACGGCACTACCAGCGGCTCGGTGGCTACCACCGGCACCAAAATAGTAGCCGGCGCGCCCACCGGCGCGGGCACGTTTACGAGCGCGCTCACGGGCCTCGCGGGCCTCACCACCTACTACGTGGTGGCCTACGCTACCAATGCGGTGGGCACCAGCTACGGCACCGAAGTGAGCTTCACCACCAACGGCACGGCGACCCTCATGGCCAGCCCGGCCACCCTGAGCCTGGGCACCACGGCCGTGAACACGCCGGGCGCAATAGTGACCTACAGCCTCGGCGGCGCGGGCCTCACGGGCAGCGTGACCGTGACGCCCCCAGCCGGCGTGGAGGTTTCGACCGATGGCTTTTTGACAGCAGCCAACAGCAGCACGGCCTCGCTCACGCTAACCCCGGCCGACGTGGCGGCGGGCGCTACCATCTCGGTGCGCCTAGCGGCGGGCGCGGCGGGCACTATTACCAATCAGAATATTACAAACGCTACGGCGGGTGCCGTAACGCAAAACGTGGCCGTGAGCGGCACGGTGGCCGCTGGCAGCAGCGCCTGCGTTGCCGAAAACTTCAACAGCTTCACGGGCACGGCCAGCTCGACCACGCAGCCGGGCTTCGCGACGGTGGGTTTGAGCAACTACACCTCGACGGGGAGCTCGGGGGCCGCGCCCAACGCGGTGCAGTTCATCAACAACAACTCCTCGCTGACGACCCCGACCGTAGCCAACCCGCAGCAGCTGCAATTTTATATCAAGGGTAATAGCGTTTCGGGCTCGTCGCTGCTGGTGGAAGGCCTGACCAATGGCGTGGCTACCACCATCGACAACATCACTTCTTTCCCAACTTCCTCCGGAACAGCGGCCAACACCAAAACCTACACGGCGGCCATGGGCATTCAAAGCAGCTTCACGAACTTCCGCTTCACCTTCTCAAAGGTCTCGGGCAACGTGGCTTTTGACGACCTCGTGGTGACTTGCGGGGCCTCGGCCCCGCTCACGGTGGCCACCGGCGCGCCCGGCGTGGCCGGGCCCTACTGCGTGGGCCAGAGCCCGGCCGGCGACGTAGCCCTGGCCGTGCCCTTCACCGTGACCAACGGCTCGTTTGCGGCCGGCAACGTGTTTACGGCCTATTTGAGCCGCGATGGCTTTGCCACGAAAACTGCCATCGGCACGCTGAGCGGCGTGGGCAGCGGCACCATCAGCGCTATTATCCAGCAGGCCAGCGGCCTGGTTACGGCCGGCAACTACCGCATCCGGGTAGAAGGCAGCACTACCGCCGCCACCCTTGCCGACAACGGCACCGACCTGAGCGTAGCCAGCTACCTCGACAATGAGGTGGCTTCGGCCACTGCCACCTCGGGCAATACGCAGGCCACGCTGACCTTCGCGGCCCCGGCCGCTTGTGCCACCAACGTCGTTGTGACCGTCAAGGCCGGTACCAGCGTGGGCACTGCGGCCAAGCCCCAGGTGGGCGGCAGCTACGCGCCCGGCGCGAGCACCAGCACGGGCGCAGTGGTATTCGGCACCGGCACCGACCTCGGCGGCGGGCAGTACGTGGTGTACAATGGCCCGGCCAGCGGTAGCATCACCGTCACCGGCCTCACCAACGGCACGCGCTACGCCTTCGGCGTCTTCACTACCAACGGCGGCGCGAGCGGCGCCACTGGCTACAGCAACGGCACCTCGCGCTCGGTGGTGCCCGTGGCCCCGGCCATCGTGACGGAGCTGGTAGTGCCGCAGTACCTGAGCGGCCACGCCAGCGGCAGCACCACCCACAGCACGCGCCTGCCCTACGTGTGGCGCGCCACCCTCAGCAGCCTGCAACCCAGCACTACGTACAAGTACTACCCCGCCGTGCGCCTGGCCACTGAGCCCACCAACGCGGCCGGCGCGGGCAACCCGATTGACTTGAAAACGGCCGGCGCGTTTGTGCGCAAAACCACGTCGGGTCTCGATAACAATAGCTTTACCTTCACCACCGATGCCAGCGGCAGCTACACCGGCTGGTTTGGCCTGGAGCCCACCGGCGACGCTCGCTTCACCGACCAGGCCGTGGTGTACCCGATGGTAGTGCTCAACGGCGGCGACGGCGGCAACGTGGCCACCCAGTTTCTGGCCACCAGTAGCCCCGTTACGGTGTTGCAATTGAATGCCTCGGCCACGGGCGCTACCGGCGTGCGCGGCAACTCGTTTGGCACGCCCGGCAACCTCGTGCTGACCTACGACAACCCCGCCGGCACCGGCCGCCCGCTGGCCGGCACCTGGCTCGAAAGCGACGGCCTCACCGCCAGCAGCTACCCCAGCTTTTACAACACCGCCAACGTGGACGGCGTGGCCGGGGCCTACGGCCTGCTCACGCCCAATGCCAATGCCAGCGGCATTCAGCGCGTAGAGCAGCGCGCCCTGGCCGATGGCAGCCTCGTGGGCTGCGCGGCCACCAGCGCCACCGGCGCCTGGGCCACGGCCAACACGGCCAGCCCTAGCGGCGGCACCACGGCCCTGGTGCTCAGCAGCGGCGATACGCCCTTCGCAGCCCCGACGCTGACCGCTACCAGCTCGACTTCGATATACCCCGGCCAGACGCTGACGCTCACGGGCACCGGCTTCGCGACGGCTCCGAACGCGCAGGTAGTTTTCGCGCCGGGCAGCACGGTGGCGGCCGCTACCGTCAACGCGGCGGGCACCAGCCTCACGGTGGTAGTGCCCTCGGGTGCGGGCAACGGCACCATCGCCGTGGCCAACGGCTGCGGCACCAGCGCCACGCTGGCCACCACCGTGCCGCCGCCCTCGGCACCCGGCATTCTGCTGGTAGAAGATGACTTCGACTACCCCGCCGGCAGCCTGCTCACCAGCAACGGCTGGACCGGCAGCGGCAGCGGTAGTACCAGCAACACGATGACCGTGGCCGACAACGAAACGGCGGCCAACTACCCCAAAGGCGCGGCCCTGGGCAGCCTGCCGGCCGGTACGTCGAGCCGCGCCCGCATTCTGGGCGAAAACACGAGCAACGGTATTATTTACCGCTCGTTTGGCACGCCGCCCAGCGGGGCTACGGCGCTTTACGCGGCTGCCGTCATCAATTTTTCGAGCGTCGAAAACGTGAGCGGCTCCAACTACCTGCTGGCCTTCCGCACGTCGGGCACGCTCAGCTACCGCGGGCAGGTGCAGGTGGCGCGGGTGAGCGGCAATCCGGCCGCCTTCACGGTGGCGCTGCGTGGCTCGGGCAGCTTTATCGCCTCGCCCACCGAGTTTGCGGTGGGCACGCCCTACGTGCTGGTGCTGAAAACGGAAAACAGCGCCGCTACCAACAACACCGACGTGTACAGCCTGTACCTGCTGCCCGCCTCGGCCGACCTCAGCCAGGAGCCGACCACCCCGCTGCTCACGGCTGCGGGCGGTAGCTTCTTCAGCACCACTACCGCGTTTTGCATTCGCCAGGGCGACTCGAACAACCCCAACGCCTACCTCGACGGTGTGCGCGTAGCTACCGGCTGGGGCGCGGCCGTGGGCAACCCTGTGTACACGGCGGCCAGCGCTACCATCGCGGCCGGCAACTACAACAGCCTGACGTTGGACAACGCCAGCACTCTGACGCCCATCGGCGGCGTGAACGTGGAAAGCCAGCTCACGCTCACCAGCGGCACCATCAACACGACGGCTACCAACTCGCTGACCTTGTACCCGGCCGTGGCCGTGACGCCCGCCGTGGCCAGCAGCACCAGCGGCTACGTGAATGGCCCCGTGCTGCGGCCGGTGCCGGCCCTGAGTGGCGCGCAGTCGTTTGTGTTTCCGGTGGGCAGCGGCGGCAACTACCGCCCGCTGACCCTCAACGTGGCCGCCCAAGCCAGCCCCGCCACCTACACCGCCACCCAGACCGAAGGCAACGCCGGCCAGAGCTTCTCGAATGGCAATGGCCTGGGCGCGGCTCCGCTGGTGCGGGTATCGGCCCAGCGCTATTATTCCGTCACGACCAGCAACGCGGGCAGCGGCTTCAGCGGCACCGTAACCCTGACCTTCGCCCCCAACGACTACGTGAACGCCCCGGCCAACGCCGGCCTGGTAGTAGCCAAGCGCGATGCCCAGGCCGCCGACCCCAACGACGACAACAAGTGGACGAACCTGGGCAGCAGCGCCCACTCGGGCACGGGCACCGGCGCGTCGCCGGTGAGCGGCAGCCTCACCTCGGCCGTGTTCACGAGCTTTTCCGACTTCACGCTGGGCGCTACCAATGCCGACCCGAGCATTAACCCGCTGTCGTCGTCGGCCAGCGGCCCGCTGCCGGTGCAGCTCGTCAGCTTTGCTGCGGCGCGGCAGGGCAGCGGCGTGCGGGTAACCTGGGCCACGGCCAGCGAGAAAAACAGCGATTACTTCGTGGTAGAGCGCTCGCTCGATGGCCACACCTTTGCCCGCGTGGCGCGCGTGGCCGCCCAGGGCACCACCGCCCAGGGCCACGCCTACGCCAGCCTCGACGGCGCGGCCCCGGCCGCCCGGCTCTACTACCGCCTGCGCCAGGTAGACCTCGACGGCACGGTGGCCTACTCGCCCGTGGTGACGGTAGCCGCCGCCGACGCTGCCACGGCCGAGCTTATCCTCGCTCCCAACCCCGCCCGCGAAAGCGTGAGCTTCGAGACCCCAACGCCCACCGCCTACGGCGTGCGCAACGCGCTGGGCCAGCTGCTGCGCAGCGGCACTACCGTGGCCGGCCCCAACCGCCTGCCGGTGCAAGAGCTGCCGGCCGGCGTGTACTTCCTGGAGCTGCACGGCGCGGCGGGCCGCGTGGTGCGCAAGTTTGTGAAGGAGTAGTTGGCTGCTTCTTTACCAACCCTTTAGCTGAATGCCCCGCGCTGCTTGCGCGGGGCATTTTTTGTGAGGCGCGGCCTGGTAGCGCCGCGTTCATATCCTAAAGCTCCGCTATATCGTACAAGCCTGCACTTAGCTGCTGAGCGCGCCGGTTGGCTTCCTTTCTGAAGCCAGCGCGCCGGCTTTTTTTTATGCCCTCCCTCACGCTACCCCGGCCCCCGGCCAAGCCGGTTTCTTCTGCCCAAAAATCAGACTCTGCTACTACTAAAACGCAGCCTAAACCCACCGTGCCCGCCAGCACCGCCCCCGTGCGCGACGGCTTTGGGGCGCTGCCCCACGACGGCGGCACCACCTTCCGGGTGTGGGCCCCGGCCGCCTCGGCCGTGTCGGTCGTCGGCACGTTTAATGACTGGAACAAGGACGCCAACCCGCTGCAAGCCGAAGACGGCGGCAACTGGGCCGCCGACCTGCCCCACGCCAAGGCCGGCGATGGCTACAAGTTTGTACTGCAAACCCCCGCCGGCGAGCTCACCCGCAACGACCCCTACGCCCGCGCCATGACCAACTCGGCCGGGCACTCGCTGGTGTTCGACCCACAGAGCTTCGACTGGGAAGGCGACAATTTTCAGATGCCCGCCTGGAACGACCTCGTTATCTACGAGCTGCACATCGGCACCTTCAACGTGAAAGAGCCGGGCAAGCCGGGCACGTTCTACGACGTAATCGAGCGCCTCGACTACCTGCAAAGCCTGGGCGTGAACTGCATCGAGATAATGCCGGCCACCGAGTTTCCGGGGGCTTATTCGTGGGGCTACAACCCCTCGAACCCCTTCGCGCTGGAAAGCGACTACGGCGGGGCCGCCGGCTTTCAGGCCCTGGTGAAGGCCGCGCACCAGCACGGCATCGCGGTGGTGCTCGATGTGGTGTATAACCACTTCGGGCCGGGCGACCTCGACTTGTGGCAATTTGATGGCTGGCAGGAAAACGACGGGGGCGGCGTGTATTTCTATAACGACTGGCGCGCCGAAACGCCCTGGGGCCACAACCGCCCCGACTACGGCCGCCCCGAGGTGCGCCGCTACATCCGCGACAATGCCCTGATGTGGCTCGAAGACTACCACTGCGACGGCCTGCGCATGGATGCCATCGCCTTCATTCGCAACGTGCACGGCGAGGAAGACCCCGGGGCCGACCTGCCCGACGGCTGGAGCCTGATGCGCTGGGTAAACGAGGAAATCAGAAATCGCCAGCCCTGGAAAATCACCATCGCCGAAGATTTGCGCGGCAACCCCGCCATCACGGGCGCGCCCGAAAACGGTGGTGAGGGCTTTTCGGCGCAATGGTCGTCGTCATTTATCTACCCCGTGCACGACGCCCTGACGACCATGCAGGACGCCGACCGCGACATGTACGCCATCAGCCGGGCCATTTGCACGAGCTACAACGGCGATGTTTTTCAGCGCGTTATCTACACCGAAAGCCATGACGAGGTAGCCAACGGCAAAAGCCGCCTACCCGAAGAAATCGGCGGTGGCAACGTGGAAAGCTACTTCGCCAAAAAGCGCATGGTACTCGGCGCGGCCCTCACGCTGACCTCGCCCGGCATCCCGATGCTGTTTCAGGGGCAGGAGTTTCTGGCCCCCGGCTCGTTCAACGACACCGAGCCGCTGAATTGGGACTGGGCGGCGGCGCACGGCGGCCTCATCCAGCTTTACCGCGACCTCATTGCGCTGCGGCGTAATTTCCAAGGCACCACGGCGGGCCTGCACGGGCAGGGCTGCCGCGTGTTTCACGTGAATAACAACGACAAAATCGTGGCCTACGCCCGCTGGGACGGCGACATCGAAAACGCCACGATTATTATTGCCAACTTCGCCAACCAGGCGCACCAGGGCTACACCATCGGCCTGCCCAGCGGCGGCTTCTGGACGGTGCGTTTCAACTCAGACTGGCAGGGCTACGACCACGATTTCCAGAATTTCCCGTGCTACGGCACCGACGCCCAGGGCGGCGACTACGACGGCTTTGGCCAGCACGGCAGCTTCGACCTCGCGCCCTACGGCGTGGTAGTGCTCTCGCGCTAGGCTGCGCGGCAGTTGCCCATCGAAAAGCCCCTTCCAAGAAGCAGGAAGGGGCTTTTTGGTTTTAGGTCAATACGTTCAAAGGCGCGGGCCGGCACCCACCCTACTGTTCACCTTACTCCGCGAAATGCAAGCTGCTTCAAACTGCTTGCAGATTTAAAAAAGAGCTAGCAGCCTGAAAATGCCCGCCTTGCCAGCTTCCAGGTAGCGCTAATAAACTGACTGCGAGAAAATAAAGATTCCAGAATCGTAGCTTAGCATTCTGATAATATCTGGTTGGCCCACGCCGCCGGATGCCCGCTTGTCTTTCCCCACTTTTTGTTCTTTATGAAGAAATCCTTTACCCGCAAGCTAAGCCTGGCCGTACTTGGCCTGCTGCCGCTGGCCGCGCTGCACGCGCAAACGCTCGACCCGGCCCTGGCGCTGGAAAAGGCCCAGGCCACCCGCGCCCAGTGGGCCGGCCCCGGCTTCACGGCCGCCGAGGCGCGCCTGAGCAGCGCCTATGCCGATGCCAACGGCCTGGAACACGTGTACATGCAGCAGCTCTACCGGGGCATTCCGGTGTATAATCACATGCAGTCGCTGGCCTTTAAGGGCAGCCGGCTGGCCTTGCACACGGGCAGCTTTGTGCCGGCCAAGCAGCTGGCGGACCTGGCCGCCACGCCGGGCCTGACGGCGGCGGCGGCCGTGAGCCGCGCCCTGCTGCACGTGCGCGGCACCGACACGGGCACCCCCAAGCGCCTCACGGCCGAGGGCGGCCCCGAGGCGCGGCAAACGTTTGACAAAGCCGACATCGCCCACCACGACATCGTGGCCAGCCTCACCTGGGCCTTCGACAAAGACCAGCGCCCGCACCTGACCTGGAACGTGAACGTGGACCTGGTGGACTCGCCCGACTGGTGGAACGTGCGGGTGGACGCCCAGACCGGGGCCATCGTGGACAAAGACAACTGGACCACCCACGAAACCCTGCCGCACGCGGCCGAGGCCCCGGCCGCTGCCCCCACGCAGGGCTACCAGGCGATGAGCGCGCTGCTGGCGCTGGCTCCGCCGCCGCCTACCACGGCTACGGCCTCGTACCTGGTGGTGCCCTTCCCGCTGGAGCGGCCCTCCACGGCGGCCGGCAATGGCTTCGTGACCGACACCGACCCGTGGTTGCGCGCCGGGGCCAGCAATAATGCCGTGACCCACGGCTGGCACTTCGACGGCACCACCAACTACACCACCACGCGCGGCAACAACGTGTCGGCCTACGACGACGGGGCCTCGACCAACAACCCCGGCACCTACGCCACGTCGCAGACGGGCTCGCCCACGCTGACCTTCAACTACCCGGCCGACTTTACCCAGAACGCGGCCACTACCGCCAACCGCAACGCGGCCACGACCAACCTGTTTTACTGGAACAACATCATCCACGATGTAACCTACCAGTACGGCTTTACGGAGGCGGCCGGCAACTTCCAGGCCGATAACCTGGGCCGGGGCGGCATCGGCAATGACTACGTGCGGGCCGAGGCCCAGGACGGCGGCGGCAGCAACAACGCCAACTTCAGCACGCCCGTCGATGGCAGTAGCGGCCGGATGCAGATGTACCTCTGGAACCCCAGCACGCCGGCCTACTCGCTCACCGTAACGGCCCCCACCGCCGTGGCGGGCAGCTATACCGCCGTGGAAGGCCGCATCAGCGCCAATAACCGGCTATCGAGCGTGGGCCCGGTATCGGGCGAGCTGGCGCTGTACACCGATGCCGGCGCTACTACCAGCCTGGCCTGCGCAAGCTACGGCGGCACCACGCCGCTCACCGGCAAAATCGCGCTGCTGTATCGCGGGGGCACCTGCTCGTTTCCTACGAAGGTGAAAAACGCGCAGCTGGCCGGAGCCATCGGCGTGATTGTGGTCAACAACGTGACCACGAACCCGATTACGATGCCTGGCACTGACAATACCATCACGATTCCGGCCGTGATGGTATCGCAGGCCACCGGCGCGACGCTGGCCGCCCAGGTAGCCAACGCCGTGCAGGTAACGCTGCCCGTGAACGCCAACACCATCCAGCGCGACGGCGACTTCGACAACGGCGTGATGGTGCACGAGTACGGCCACGGCGTATCGACCCGCCTCACGGGTGGCCCGGCCAACAGCAGCTGCCTCGGCAATGCCGAGCAGGGCGGCGAGGGCTGGAGCGACTACCTGTCCTTGATGCTGAACACCAACTGGGCTACCGCCCAGCTCACCGACGGCCCCAATGCCCGCCCCATCGGCACCTTCGCCTCGGGCCAGGCCCCCACGGGCGGCGGCATCCGCCGTTACCCTTACTCTACCTCCATGACCACCAACCCGCTCACGTATGCCAACGTGGCGAGCAGCGTTATCCCGCACGGCGTAGGTGAAATCTGGTGCGCCACCCTGTGGGACATGACCTGGAACATCATCCAGCAGAAGGCTTTCATTCAGCCTAATATCTACAACACTACCGCCGACCCCGGCGGCAACGTCATCGCTCTCCAGCTCATGATGCAGGGGTTGAAGCTCCAGCCCTGCCAGCCCGGCTTCCTGGATGCCCGCGACGCCATCCTGGCCGCCGACTCGCTGCTCTACAACGGGGCGTACCACTGCGCCATCTGGCGCGCGTTCGCACGCCGGGGCATGGGCTACAACGCCGTGCAGGGCCTCTCGACCAGCACCACCGACCAGGTAGCCAATTTCGACCTGCCGCCCACCGTTATCCTCGACCAGCAGGAAGCCCTGCGCACCGGCAACAGCTTCACCATGTCGTTCAGGCTGAGCTGCGGCTGCCCGCCGGCCACGCCCACCGCGCCCTACACGCTCACCGCCGAGCTGCCCACGGGTTTGCAATTTATAAGCAGCAACAGCGGCGGCACGCTGGTCGGCAATAAGGTGACGTTCAGCAACCTCAACTTCACTACGCCCGGCCAAACGGCTACCGTGAGCTACGTGGCCCAGGCCACGGCCGCCGCCGCCTGCCCCATCGTGACGCCCGTAAATGACAACCGCGATAACGTGCTGGTGGGCGGCTTCGCCAGCCAAAAGCTGCTGGGCAACACAAACTGGACCACCAGCACCACCCGCGCCTACAGCCCCACTACCTCGTGGTACGCCGCCGAGCCGGCCGTCGATTCCGACTTCATGCTGACGTCGACGCTGTTCACGCCCACGGGCTTGTCGATGCTGTCGTTCTACCACTACTTCAATTTTGAAGGCGGCTACGACGGCGGCACCGTGGAGCTATCGACCGACAACGGCACGACCTGGCTCGATGCCACTAGCTACTTCGTGCAAAACGGCTACAACAGCACCTTCGCCGCCGGCACGCTGGCCCCCGGCCTGCGCTGCTTCTCGGGCCTGAGCGATAAGACGCCCGGCACTTTCATGCGCTCGCTGCTCGATTTGCGCAGCTTTGCCGGGCAGCCGCTGCTCGTGCGCTTCCGCGTGCGGACTGACACGGGCAACTCCACTGCCGTGGAAGGCTGGTATATCGATAACATCCAGGTGCTCAATGGCTGCGGCGGACCACAGCTCATCGAGCTGCGCACCGGCGCGGGCACGCTGCAAACCGCGCAGCCCATCTTCACCTACCTGCTGCCCTCGGGCGCGCTGGCCACGCAGGCCGGCACGCTGGCCGCCGCCAGCCAGTTCCTGGCCCACCCCAACCCCTTCGGCAGCGCCGGCCTGCAAGTGCAGCTGACCTTGCCCACCGCGCAGGCAAAGCTGGGCCTCACCCTGCTCGACGTGACGGGCCGCACCCTGCTGCGCCGCAGCGTGGCGCAGGCCGCCGCCGGCACCAGCACCCTCAGCTGGCCCGAAACGGCCAGCCTGCCCGCCGGCCTCTACCTGCTGCAAGTGCAGCTGCCCGATGGCAGCACCACCACCCTGCGCGTAGAGCACGAATAAGCGTTGCTTCACCCACAAAAAACGGCCCGCTGATAGTCAGCGGGCCGTTTTTTTGTGGGAGGTAGTTGGAAAGCTCGGAGCAGGCTCTTGCCCTGACCGAAAAGCTGCGCTAGGGGTGGCCGTAGCCTACCTTCTGGCGCACTTTGGCCAGCACGCCCGCACCGTAGGCCTGGGCTTTGCGGGCACCTTCGGCGAGGCGGGCGTCGAGCTCGGGCAGGTTATTCAGGTAGTAGTCGAACAAGCGGCGCTCTTCGGCAAAGCGCTGCATGATAAGCTCGTACAGCTCTTTTTTGGCGTGGCCGTAGCCGTAGCCACCGGCTTCGTAGTTCTGGCGCATGGCGGCCGTTTGGGCGGGCGAGGCCAGTAGCGAGTACAGCTTGAACGTCACGTCCTTGTCCGCCTTTTTGGGCTCTTCGAGCGGCGTGCTGTCCGAGATGATGCTCTTCACAGCTTTCAGCAGCTCTTTTTCGGGGGCAAAAATGTCGATGATGTTACCGTAGCTTTTGCTCATCTTCTGCCCATCCACGCCCGGAATGGTCATTATTTGCTCGTCTACCTTGGCCTGCGGCAGCACCAGCGTATCGCCGTAGCGGTTGTTGAAGGCCGTGGCAATGTCGCGGGCTATTTCGAGGTGTTGCACCTGGTCTTTGCCCACCGGCACAAAGTCGGCGTCGTAGAGTAGGATGTCGGCTGCCATCAGCACCGGGTAGGTAAAAAGGCCGGCGTTTACGTCCGAAAGCCTATCCGACTTATCCTTGAAGCTGTGCGCGTTGGCCAGCATGGGGTAGGGCGTAAAGCACGACAAGTACCACGCCAGTTCCGTTACCTGCGGCACGTCGGACTGCCGGTAAAACAAATTTTTCTCGGTGTCGAAGCCACAGGCCAGCCAGGCGGCGGCCACCGCGTAGGTGTTGGCGCGCAGTAGCGCGGGGTCGCGCACGGTAGTGAGCGAGTGCAGGTCGGCAATGAAGTAGAGCGACTCGTTGGCCGAGTGCTTAGAAAGCTCGATGGCGGGCAAAATGGCGCCGAGCAAATTGCCCAAATGCGGGCGGCCGGTGCTTTGGATGCCGGTGAGGATACGGGACATGTAGGTTAAAATTAATCAGTTGCCAGTCGGGGCCGGGTCGGGGCCGGCTGGCGGTAACAACGGTCTTTCGGCAGTAGGAAAATAAAACGGCTGCCCCGAATTTAAGGCCCGCACCAGCGCCGGCAGGCTGTCGATAGTGATGGCCCCGTATTCGACCAGCTGCCGCAAGTCGGGGCGCGCAGCAAAGTACGGCAGCAGCGCCTGCTGAAAGCGCCGGCCCTTGCCGGCCGAGTTCACGGGCAGCGCCACCACCGAGTCGGCGGCGGCCTCGTGCAGCAGGTAGGTAGCGAGCGGCGTGGTCGTGGTGTTGTCGTGGCCGCCCACGTAGTGCGTGTAGCGCAGCAAGGATACCCGGCCGCTGTCGAGCACCTCCACAAAGAGCCGGCTCGACTGCCGGGTGGCCCACAGCCCGCTTTTGGCCTTGAAGCCCTGGGCCGTGGTGTAGCGCACGCGGCCCACCTGCACGCGGTACACGTCTTCGGGCTTGTAGCGCAGCGTCTGGCCCTGGTCGGTAAACACGATAAGCTCGTGGGCGTACACGCGCAGGCTACCGCGGCGGGGCTGCTGCTGGTCGGTGCGCAGAAAGTACGTGCCCGGCCAGCCTTTGCCGTTAAAGAGCAGGCTCTTATGCATTTGCGCCCGCACCGCCGGCAGCATTCCCACTAGGAAAAAGCAAGTAAAAAATAGGCGCATAGGCAGGCAGCAAAACGAAAGACGAAAGCTACACGCTTTTATCGACAATTGCTTCGGCCTGGAGCTCTGCCGTTTCGGCCGGGCCGAGGTAGCGGTCAATGAGGTAGTGGGCCAGGTAGAGCAGCGGCGTGAGCAGCACCGCCGCCGCGCACTTGTACCAGTAGTTGAAGGTAGCCACGCTGACTACTTGTGCCAGCGGCCAGTTGCCAAACACGTGAAACGCCACGTAGAGCACCACGAAGCTGTCGACGAGCTGCGAAATGAGCGTGGAGCCCGTGGCCCGCAGCCAGATAAAGCGGCTGCCCGTGACGCGCCGAAACGCCTGAAACACGCTGGCATCCAGCACCTGCCCAATGACAAAGGCCGTGAGCGAGCCCACGATAATGCCCAGCCCCTGCCGGAAAATACTCTGGTAAGCAAACTCGATGTCGAACGGCCGGCCCTGCGCGTCGGTCTTGTTGAGACTAAGCCAGAAATCGGCAGGCGCGAGCTTGGTCGTGCCCAAAATCACTAGAAAAGCGTACAAAATCAGCCCCACCGTGAGCCAGGTGATGCGCAGCACGCCCTTGCGCCCAAAGTACTCGTTGATAACGTCGGTGCCAATAAACACGACCGGCCACACCAGCACGCCCGCCGAAAGGCTACCCGTGAGGCCGAAGGTTTTTTCAACCGAAAAAATCTTGACACCGATTATTTCGGCCAGCAGGGCATTCACCAGAAATATGCCGCTGAGGACGAGGTAGAGCTGCTGCTTTTTGTGGGCGTAGGAAGTCATGTCAAGTTGTGAAACGGGCGCGCCCGTCATGCTGAGCGTTCTGCGCATCAAGCAGCGACGCAGCGGAGTCGAAGCATCTCTACCACTTCGTTGCTAGCATTAAGAAGTTAGTTCACCGATAGAGATGCTTCGGCTCCGCTCAGCATGACACTGGGTTATACACTCACCAGCAAGCCTTCAATCGCCAAATCGGTATTCGGAAAAACTGCCTGCGCCTCGGCCAAATGCGCGGCCAGTTGCTTGTAGCGCGATGAGAAGTGCCCAATCAGCAGGCGGCCCACGCCGGCCGCCCGCGCCAGCTCGGCGGCCTGGCGGGCGGTGCTGTGGTGGGTGTGGGCGGCGCGCTCGCGCAGCTCTTCCAGGAAGGTAGCCTCGTGGTAAAGCACGTCGGCCCCGCGCACCAGCGCGGCCAGCGCGGGCGTGTAGAGCGTGTCGGAGCAGAAAGCGTAGCGGCGGGGCGCGGCGGCGGGCACCGATACGTCGGCGTGGCGCAGGGCGGGGCGGCCAGTGGCGGGGTCGGTGGGCAGGTCGAGGCCCTGGGCCAGCTGGGCCAGCTCGGCGGGGCTGAGGCCCACGGGCAGGCGCTCCTTCACCAGCCGGTCGCGCCGGGGCTGCTCCTCGAAGAGGTAGCCACAGCACGGCACGCGGTGGCGCATGGGCAGGGTCGAAACCTTGATGAGCGCATCGGCATACACCACGGCGTGGGCCTCGGTATCGACGGGCACGAAGTCGAGGTTGAACCCATACTGCACGCCCGAGTGCATGGCCTGGGTAGTGAGCACCTGGTCGAGGCCGGGCGGCCCCACGATGGTGAGCGGCTCTTGCCGGCCCTGCAAGTGCAGCGTGCCCAGCAGCCCAAACAGGCCAAAATAGTGGTCGCCGTGCAGGTGCGAGATAAAAATAACCCGCAGCGAGCTCAGGCGGCGCTTGAGCTCCATCAGCCGCCACTGCGTGCCCTCGCCGCAGTCGATGAGGTAGCGGCCTTCGCCCACGGCCAGCAGCTGGGCGGTGGGGTGGCGGCCCACCATCGGCGTGGCCGACGCGCTGCCGAGTATCTGAAGCTCAAATTGCATGTCCTGTCCTAAGCTGCTGGCTATTAGCTGGTAGCTGCTGGCTTTTTCTCGAAAGCGCGTGCCGCCAGCAGGTAAGAGCCGATTAGTAAAATAAAAAAAGCTATTGGCTATCAGTTGTTCACTTTCCTGTAAAGAGGAAAGCCAACAGCTAACAGCCAATAGCTAACAGCTTAAAAAAGCTATTCTTTATCCGTGAGGTCGCGCTCGATGGAGTGCAGGAAAATGCGGTCGATGCCTTCTTCCACGGTGGGCAGGATGTGCAGCACCGACTCGAGCTTGCTGATGGTGATGAGCTTGAGCACGTGGTCTTGCAGGCCGGTGAGCACCAGCAGGCCGCCGGTCGAATTGCACAAGCGGTTGGCGATGAGGATGCTGCTGAGGCCCGACGAGTCGGTGTACTTCACGTTTTGCAGGTCCAGAATCAGGTTGTTGGTACCTTCCGCGTTCAGCTTCACAAACTCCGATTTCAGGTCGGGAGCTACGGTTGTATCAAGCTTTTTTTCATCAATGGTGATGACGGTGTAGCTCTCTTTTTTATCGATGGAGTATTTCATAAAGAAGCGCGTGGGGGCAAAAATGGCGATGCGAAAGGCGAAGGTAGCAACAAATTGGAAAATGCATAACGGGCATTTTCAACATATTCAGCAGTAACCATTTAGTAGCTGGGCGCTGGCGGCTGGGCGCTACCCCCTCGGGGCCGCCAAACGTCAGGGTTGCCCAGGTGCTCAGCCAGTCGGCCCGGCCTGCGAGGGCGGCCGGGGCGGGCTCTATATAGTTGGTGGCCACCAAGTAGGGGCCGCTGCTTGGCAGGCGTAACAATACCCGCCCGTTATTGTTTGCGCGGGTCGCGAAATGAGCGGGCGCAACTGGTGCGCTCCCCTTCTCGGGGGCGGGTTGAACTTCCCACACCTGCACCAGCGCGCCCGGCACCGGCTGCCCGCCGCGCAACACCCGCACCGTGAGCGCCGCGCCCGCCCGCAGCCGAAAGGGGTTTTGCTCGGGCACCAGCTCCAGCGGCAAACCCAGCACGCGGCGGTAGGTAGTGTCGGCCGGGCTGGCCGGGGCGCGGGCGCTGCTGGTGGCCAAAAGCAGGGTTTTAGCGCAGCGGCGGTAGGCCTCGCGGCCGGGCTTGGTAGTGGTTTCGCCTTGCTGCTGGCGGTATCGTAGGGCATTATCGAGCCCTTCTTCGCGCAGGTAGGCAGTGAATTTATCGGCCGGCAATTCAATGAATGAAGGCGCGCTGGTGAGCACTACCAACTGCGTGCCCGCTGTAGGGCAGGCCACGGCCGGCGCCACCGAGTCGGCCAGTAGCGCGGGGCGCAGGTCGGTGCTATCGGCCGCGCCGGCCGGGCCAAAGCGCACAAAGCGCCGCACCCGGCGCGTGGGCCGGGGCCAGGTTTCGCCTTTGAAGCCCTCGCCCACCAGCAGCCGCAGCGGCACCGTAGCGCCCACGGCCACGCGGAAGCTGGCGGGCTGGAGCCAGAACTCGTGGGCCAGGGCAGTGGTGGCTATTACGGAAAATACAGCGGCTAAACGCTTCAAATGTAGTTGTGTAGGCTTAGTAGCGCTACTATTTACAGATGTCCGAAATTTTTGCTTGCAAGAACGGTGGTAGGTCAGCTACAAGCACCGCATTGTCAGGAGCATTTTGCTGGTAGGCGATAAGCTCATTTTTGCCAACTATATTATTTTCAATAGTTTCGGAGAGATGCATGTATTGATGCCCATTAGCTCGATAGAGGTAGTGAGCTACATAATCATCTTTAGTATCGTCGCTGCGGAATGCTTTAGCTTCAAGCTTTTGACAAATAGCCTGCGTAACAGCAATGTCTTTCAGAATTGCAAGTATCCTCCATTTGGCCAGCAGGGTTTTTGAAACGATTGTGCTACCCATGCAAATAAATACCAGACCGGCTATCAGCCCCATAAAGCCGAAGGGACCCGTATTGGTATTTTTTAAGCGCGAGAGGCTAGGGCGATTAAGGCAATACTCGACCTCCGCGGTAGTATCAGGACGCATCGGAGCGACAGTAGAAAAAGAGCTGCCTACCAACGCTTGACCTTGAACCTGATACCGATAGAACGTTTCGTAAACCCGCTCTTCATCAATAGCAAAGTTCGTTTCCTGCGACCCTACCACCCGGCCCGGTACTGAGGCCAGTGGAGTAAAGTAAAAATGCACACCGAGCCAATCCGAAGCAGTCACTACATATAGTCCTACTGCGATGAACGGTAGCCCAAACCATAACAGCAGGCTACGAGCGAAGAGGTGAATTATCTCCTTGCTAGTCAGTTTCATCGCCTACTAGTTATGGTTTGGAACAAGCCTCCTGTGCTACTGCCGCTCCAACGCTAGCGCATACGCCCGGTCGTAGTACACGCGCAGGTTTTTCCAGTCGAAAATGTCGGCCGAGCTTTCGACGCGGTTGCGCTGGGTGATGCGCTCGCGGCGGTTGAGGAGCACGAAATTCCAGAGCATGTCGGTGAGCTCCTCGGCGGCCTGGTCGAAACTGCGCTCCTGGCGGCGCACCACGAAGATGCCCTTGTCGTCGTGGTTGGGCACGTTTTTCTGCACGTAGTCGCCGAAGCCCGAGAGGTCGCTGGTGATGGCCGGCACGCCGCGGGCCACGCACTCGAGCGGGGTGTAGCCCCAGGGCTCGTAGTAGCTCGGGAACACGCCCATGTGGCAGCCGCGCACAAACTGCCCGTAGTCCATGCCGAAGAGCGGCGAAGTAGTACTCACAAAGTCAGGGTGGTACACAATCTTCACGCGGTCGTGCTGGTTGTTTACCAAGTTGGCGCGGCGCACGAAGTTCAGGATGTCGTCGTCTTGGTCGTTGACCAGGTTGTGGGTGATGACGGACGGGAGCTGCGAGGTTTTCCAGCTTTGCAGGCTGCGGCGGTAGCGCAGCTTCCAGTAGTCGTCCACCATGCTGTCGAGGTCGGGTAGGCGGTGCTCCTGGCTGGCGGCGGCGGCGTAGAAGAGGCGCTCGCCCACCTGCTTTTCGATGGCGCGGCAGGTCTGGCGCACCTCTTCGAGCTGGGCGCGGCTTTGCAGCACCAGCGGGTTGATGCTGGTGTAGGGGCGCTTGGTGATGAAAAACATCACGACCTGGCCGCTCAGGCCGCTTTCGCGCAGGCGGTGGTTGAGGCGGGCCAGGGCCTCCAGCGTGAGGTCAAAGCCCTTATTATGATACTCGTAGCGGCCCGAGGTGAAGAGGTAAATCGTCTCGTCGAGGTCGAAGGCGTAGCTCTGGAAGAAGTGGGCCATCACGAACTCGTGAATCTTGTCCTTGTACTTCTTGTGCAGGTTCTGAAACTCGTGCAGGGCCACGAAGCGCTCGATGTTCAGCCCGTTGGGCAGCACCGCGTCGGGGATTCTATCCAATAAATAAATGCACTCGCGCACCGTGAGCTCGCTTACCGTGGTGAACACGTGCGAGCCGTGGGCGGCGGCGCGCTCCATGCTCACGGCGGGCTCGATGTTGAAGTGCTTGGCCTGGGCGCGCCAATCCACGAGCATGAGGTGGTCGTAGAAATTGGGGTCGTTCATGGCCAGGTAGCGGCCCAGCAGCGTGGCGTGCGTGGTAAACACGAGGTGCACCGGCACCTGGCGGCGGCGCAGCTCGGGGATGGCCACGCCCGTCATCCACTCGTGGAAGTGGCCGATAACCTGGTACTGGCCCACGGTCTGGCGGGCTACCTCCTCGATAAACACCCGCGCCAAGTCGCCAAAGGCAATGACTTGGTGCAGCAAATCGTCGTTGTCGGGGGTGGGCAGCTGGTGGTCGCGCCAGAGGTCGGTTTTGAGCTCGGCCAGGCGCGGGTAGTTCTGAAACGGATTAATGAGCACCGTGCGCGGGCGGCCCGTTACGAGCCACACGCCCAGGCAGATATCGTAGCCCCGCTGGTGCAGCGCCCGCACGGCGCGGGCGTAGGGGTCGTCCATGTTGGCGAGCTGGGCATCGTCGTAGGTTTCAAACTCGCCCTGCGCCTGCTGCGGAAAGTAGGGCCCGAGCAGGCAGTAGCGGTCGCCCCAGGCGGGCACGGTAGCGGGCACCTTCGAGCGGATAACGGTGTAGATACCGCCCACCTGGTTGCACACTTCCCAGGCTACTTCGATGAGGAGAGAATTTGGAAACAATTCGTCGGGAGCGTTGGCGAAAGGCTGCATGAGCGGGCGGGAGAAAGAAGACGGGGCGCGAAAGGTAAGGGCGTAGAAGCTGCTTACCATAGCCGCAAGCCGATTTTCGGTCAAAATTAGTTACCCCATCCGCCGCCCCGAAGTTGCCAAAACATCTGCCCCCCGGCTTGGTGTTGTAGCGCCGACCGCTCACTTTTTTTCTTTCTCATGTCTGATACTACCAACGTGCTCCAGCCCGAGCACCCCATTTTGCCCCAGCTCGCGCAGCGCCGCAGCCCGCGCGCCTACACCAGCCAGCCCGTGAGCGCCGAGGTGCTCCAGCAGCTCTTTACGGCGGCCGGCTCGGCGGCCTCGTGCTTTGGCGAGCAGCCGTGGCGCTTCGTGGTAGGCTCGCAGGAAAGCAGCCCCGAGGCGTTTCAGAAAATCCTCGGCACGCTGGCCGAGTTCAACCAAAGCTGGGCTAAAAACGCCTCGGCCATCGCGCTAGCCTTGGCCAAAACCACCTTCTCGCACGACAGCAACCCCAACGCCTGGGCCAAGCACGACGTGGGCCAGGCCGTGGCCACGCTCGCTATTCAGGGCGTCGAGCTGGGCGTGCAGATTCACCAGATGGCGGGCTTCTCGCAGGAGGCCGCCCGCGCCGCCTTCGAGGTGCCGGCCGACTACGAGCTGGTGTCGGTGTTCACCATCGGCTACCCCGGCGAGGTCGAGGCCCTGCCCGAGGCCTTGCAACAGCGCGAGCTGGCCCCGCGCTCGCGCAAGCCGCTGGGCGAAATCATGTTTGAAGGTGGCTGGCCCTCGGTGCAGGGCGAGCGCTACGACCAGGCCCAGAAGTAGGGTAATCTGAAACTTGTAAAAAGGAGGGTGACGCTGCACGCAGCATCACCCTCCTTTTTATTTCCGCTAAAACGGCTGCTCGTGCGAGAAGCTGAAGCCGACCTTGCTGCCGCGGCTCACCTGCTGGTTTTCGAGCTTTTGCTTGACGCTAATCTTCTGGATGTCGCTCATGGGCGGGGCGATGAGGTCGTTGTTGACGGCCGCAATCATGGCGCTTTCCACAAACAGGCGCAGGGCGGCGGGCGTCACGGGCGAGTCGCTCATGTCGTGGCCGGGCAGCTCCAGCTGCTCCACGCCTTCGAGAAAGTAGTGGCTGTCGATGTTCACCAGCAGGCGGCCCACCAGGTAGCCGGGGTCGCTCAGGCGCTGGTACTTGATGCTGTCGGCCATGAAGTTATAGGCCATGATGTGGCCGAAAAAGCGCCGCCGAAAATCGGCCTGCACGTAGGGCGTACCCATCGGCCCGAAGCTGTCGGGGAAGGTGACGATATTGGAATGCATCACGAACACCAGCAAATCGCCGGAAAAGCGGATGTGAAACTCCATGCCGTTGACGGGGTAGTACTCGATGCGGACGCTGGCATCGACGGTGGTCGTGATGCGCTGCGTCAGCTCCAGGCACAGCTCCTGCGACACCTGCCGCAGCACGTCGAACGCGCTTTGCGTGGCCCGGAAAATGGCCTGCTTGGCGCTGGCCTTGCCGCTCAGGCCCTGCGCGATGAGGTCGAGGCGGTCGGTGGGCAGCGCTTCGGTGGGCGCGGGCGCGCTGGGTTTGGCGGCGGCTTTGCGGGGCTTGCGGGCGGGCTTGCGCGGCGGGGCACCGGCAGCGCTTGGGTTGGCAGCGGAGGAGGCCATAAGCGAAGGAGTAGGTGATACCAGGCTTACGCAAAGCCCCTACTGCGCAGTTTTATTTGGCCGGCTTGCCGGCCGCCGCAGGCCGGCGAGCCGCGCGCTGGAGTATGTTTACCGCCCATGCACCCCCTCACCATTCGCGTGGCCGAGGCCGCCGACGCGCCCGCCCTCGCTGCCCTGGCCAACCAGCACACCTACCAGCACCTCACCGCCGCCGAGCGGCAGGGCGGCTTCCTGACCGGCAATTTTTCCGTGCCCGCCCTGCAAGCCATGCTGGCCTCGGTGCCGGGCCAGGTGGCCTACTGCGGCCCCGAGCTGGCCGGCTTTGTGGTGAACTCGCGGCTGGCTGCGGCGCAGTACCCGCCACTGGTACAAGCCATTATCAGCCAGCTACCCACGCTGCGCTACCAGCAGCGGGCGCTGGCCGAGTACCGCTGGTTTTTCTATGGGCCGGTGCTGGTGAGCCCACCCTACCGGGGCCGGGGGCTATTGCGGCAGCTGTTCGAGGCCAGCCGGCGCACCCTGGCCGGGCAGTTCGAGCTGGGCCTTGCCTTCATCGCCACCGACAACGCGGTATCGCTGCAAGTGCACACGCAGGCGCTCGGCCTGGCGGTAGTGGGCGAGGTAGTGGCCGATGGCCGGGCCTATGCCATCTTGGCATTTTTGGTTTAGAGCGGCTCGTAGCGCTCCGCAAACTTCCCTTGCGTCAGGGTTGAAGCAGCCCGTGGTGGGCGGCGTGCTTCAGGAGCGTGGGGGTGTTGTGCACCGCAAACTTGGTGAGCAGGTTGCGGCGGTGCGTTTCGATGGTGAGGTAGCTGATAAAGAGCTTATCGGCCATTTGCTGGCTGGTGAGGCCCTCGGCGATGCAGCCCAGCACTTCCTTTTCGCGGCGCGTGAGCACGGGGGCCACGGCGGGGCCGCCTGCTTCGCTTTGCAGCAGCAGCTCCTGCATTTCCTCACTGAGGAATTTCTTGCCCGCGCACACCTTGGCCAGGGCGTCGGCGAGCTCCTCGGGCAGGGCGTTTTTGAGCACGTAGCCCGCCGCGCCGGCCTGCATCATGCGGGTGAGGTAGCTGCGCTCGTTGAGGGTAGTGAGGGCCACCACGCGCAGGGCGGGCTGCTCGGCCAGCAGCTGCCGGCACACATCGATGCCGCTGCCATCGGGCAGGTTGAGGTCGAGCAGCACTACGTGGGGGCGGGTGGCGCGGGCCAGCTGCTGGGCTTCGGCGGCGGTGCCGGCGCAGCCTACTACCGCCACGTGGGCGAGCGGGGTCAGCAGCACGCGCAAACCTTCCAGCACGATGCGGTGGTCGTCGACGAGCAGCACGCGAATGGGTTCCATAAGAGATAATTAAGCTTCGGGAATTGAAAAATCGATGGTGGCCGTGGTGCCCTGGCCGGGACTGGAATGCAAGTCGAGCGTGCCGCGCAGGTAATCGACCCGCGCCTGAATGCTGTGCAGCCCCACGCCCCGGCTCGTAGCGGCGGGGTCGAAGCCCCGGCCGTCATCTTCGACCACTACCTGCATCTGCGCGCCGGTGCGCACCAGCTGCACGATAACCTGGCTGGCCTGGGCGTGCTTCAGGGCGTTGTGCAGCAGCTCTTGCACCAGCCGGTATACCACTACCTCGATGCGCTGGGGCAGGCGCTCGGCCAGGCCGTAGGTCTGGAACTGCACGCGCAAATCCTGGCCGTGGCTGAGGGCGTCGCACACATCCTGCAAGGCCGCTACCAGGCCAAATTGCTGGAGGGCCTCGGGCATCATGTCGCGGGCCACGCGGCGCAGCTCGCCGGTGGCCCCGTCGAGGTGGTGCAGGGCGCGGGCAAAGAGCTGGGCGCTGGCCTCAGGCAGGGCCAGGCCGGCGCGCACGGTGCCGAGGTAGTACTTCACGGTCGAGAGCATGCCGCCCAGGCCGTCGTGCAGGTCGCGGGCCAGGCGGCGGCGCTCGTCGTCCTGGCCGCGCAGCATGGCCTCGGTGGCCAGGCGCTGCCGCTCCTGCTCCAGCTCTTCGATTTTGCGGGCCTGGCTGGCCTGCTGCTGGGCGGCCAGCTTTTGGCGGGCGCGCAGCGCGGCGTAGCCCAGGGCCAACGCGCCCAGCAGCACCGCGAGTAGCGCCAGGGCGGCGTAGTTGAGGGTAGCGCGCCGGTGCAGCTCCTGCTGCTGGGTTTGGCGCTGCGCCCGCAGCACCGCTATCTGCTGCTGCTGCTGGCGGGTTTGGTAGCGGGCTTCGAGCTGGAGGATGCTGCGCTTGGTTTCTTCGCCTGCGAGCTGGTCTTCCAAGGCTTTCATCTGCTTGAAATAGGCCAGGGCGGCGGGCGCGTGCTGGGGGCCACGGGCTTCTTCCAGCGCGGCCAGCTCGGCCAGCACCTGGGTTTGCACCGACAGGCTTTGCTGGGCGCGGGCCAGGCGCAGGCCCTGGCGCAGGGCGGCATCGGCCGCCGCGTAGTGCCCCAGCCGGCGGCTGGTGCGGCCCAGCTCCAGCAGCAGGCCGGCCTCGTCTTTGGCATTGCCCTGCCGCCGCACGTCGGCCAGGGCCCGTCGGAAGCTAACCTGCGCCTGTGGGTAGCGGTTGGTTTTGAAAAAGTAGATGCCCCGGGTCCGCTCATAAAGCGCCCGGTAGCGCTCGGCCTCGGGTTGCGCCATCACCAGCCGGGCCTGCTCCAGGTAGTGCCCTGCTTCGGCGGTGCGCCGCTGCGCTACCAGCAGCTGCACCAAGCTGGTGTAAGGCGGTAGTAATTGCTCGGGATGGTGCAGGGGCTGCGTTTGCAGGGCCAGTGCCCGCTGCAAGTAAGCGAGCTGCTGCGGGCGCTGGCCCAGGTCGCCGGCGCAGTCGGCCAGGTTACAATACAACACCAGCAGCCCGTCGTAGTTGCGGGTGGCGGTAAAATGGTCGGCCGCCCGCAGGTAAGCCACCATGCTCGGCAGCGCGTGGTCCTGCTCCCACTCGGCCGAGCCGATGTTATTGGCCACGAGCCCCAGGTAGTAGCGCAGGCGCGGCGTGGGGTGCGCCCGGTAGGCCGCCGCCAGCTGCTGCTCGGCTTGCTGAAACAGCGCCACGGCGGCCGCGTAGTGGCCGTGCTCGGCCTGGAGCTGCCCCAGCATGACGTAGCTACCCCCGATGCCCTCGGTAAAGCCCAGTGCCCGGCTGCGCGCCAGCGCCTGCCGCACGAGGCGGGCGGCCTGGGCCGAGTCGGTGCGTAGCAGCGCCTGGCTGCTTTGCAGCAGCTGCCGCACCTGCTCGGTAACGGCGGCGCTCTGCCCCCTGGCCGGTAAGAAGCCAGCCAGCAGCAGCAGACACAGGAAAACGGCGAACGGGGGCATCAGGCGCGGGACTTGCAACCCTGAAAGTACTACCCACCCTGGCCCGCCGCACCCCGCGCCAAAAAAATCCTGGGAACCCGGGAGAAAGAAATACCGGGTTCCCGGTATTGCCGCTGGATTCGGGGGCCGCTTAGCTTTGCGAAGTGCAGTTTACGGGCTTTTAAAGCGCCTTATTGGCAATTGGTTACGCCTTGCTTGCCAGCTTCACTACTGGCCCTGGCCGGGCTGCCCAGGCGCGCGGCCACCTGCTGGCGCGGCCGGCTTTGCAGCGGCTGGCTGCTACCCGTCGGCGCTCCTCTTTCTCCTTGTATTTACCATTTTCACCTCCTCATTTTTCATGCAAAAAATGTTACTTCGTGAGTCGCCCCTGCGGCGGCTCGGGGCGCTGGCCTCGCGGCCACGGCTGGCGCGGGCGCTGGGCGCGGGTGCCTTGCTGCTTGGCAGCCTGAGCGCCCAGGCGCAGCTTTCGGGCAGCAAGGCCATTCCCGGCTCGGGCAGCACTGGCTACGCCACGCTGGCGGCAGCCGTGGCTGACCTCAACGCGCAGGGTGTGGGCAGCGGCGGCGTCACCTTCAACATCGCGGCGGGCTACACCGAAACGGCGGACAACCTGCTGATTACCGCTACCGGCACAGCGGCCAACCCCGTCGTGTTTCAGAAATCGGGCGCCGGGGCCAACCCTACCCTCACGGCGGCGGCGGGCACCTCGGCCACGCTCGATGCTATTATCGGCTTGCAGGGCTCCGACTACGTGACGTTTGACGGGCTGACGCTGGTGGACCCGACCTCGAACAGCACCGCTACTACCCAGATGGAATGGGGCTTCGCGCTGCTGAAAGGCAGCACGCCCACGGTAGACGGCTGCCAGAACGTGGTGATTCGCAATTGCGTGGTGACCTTGCAAAAGGGCACGGCCACGATGGGCATTTATGCCAACAACCACACGCCAGCCAGCACCACGCAGCTGGTGCCTACCACGGCGGACGGCACGAACTCGAACAACAAGTTCTACGGCAACGCCATCAGCGGCGTCAACAATGGTATTTACCTGGCGGGCTACGCGGCCACCAACCCTTTCACTTACCTCGACCAGAATAACGAGGTGGGCAGCATCGTGAGCGGCACGGCGGCCACGGGCAACACCATCACCAACTTCGGCACCACGGCCACGGCCTACGGTATCTACACCATTTACCAGAACGCGCTGAAGGTGCAGGGCAACAGCGTGAATTCGGCCCCGACGGGCTCGGCCGCTGCGCCTACCAACGAGCTCTACGGCGTGCTGGTGAGCACCGGCGGCAACGCCGACCTGCTGGGCAACACGGTGAATATCACCACAAACACCACGTTCTCGGCTACCTACGGCATTCAGAACAGCAGCGGGGTGCGGGCCACCAACGGCACGGTAACCATAGCAAACAACAACGTGACGATGGCCTCGACCACGGCCGCGTCGGCCACGTTCTACGGCATCAATAACACGGTGGCGGTGCCTAACCTGGTTGTGTCGGGCAACGTGCTCAGCAACTGGACCCGCCCGAACACCACCTTCGGCTCAAGCTACGCGCTAAACATTGGCACCGGGGCCACTACCACGCAAAACGTGTTTGGCAACACGGTGAGCAACTTCAGCGGCTCGTCCACCGGCTCGTCGGTGTACGGCATTGCCAGCAACCACAACGCGGCGGCGGCGGTGCAGTACTACGATAACACGGTGCAGAACATCGCCGGGGCCGGCTTCACGCTCGTGGGCATGAACCTGAGCGGCGGCCGCACCCTGGACGTGTACCGCAACCGGGTATCGGGGCTGACGGCCAGCGGCGGCTTCGTCGTCGTGCAGGGCATCTACGCCCTGGCCACCACGACCAACGTGACCAACAACCTCATTGGCGACCTCAACGCGCCCAACGGCAGCAGCACCTCCAGCATTGTGGGACTGGCGCTGGGCAACTCGGCGTTTATTTTGCAGACCAATTCGGTGAATGCCCAGTACAACAGCATCTACCTCAACGCCAGCAGCTCGGCCACGGACTTTGGCACGTCGGGCATTACTTATTCGGATACGCGGACGTTCACGTTCACCTTGCGCAACAACGTGGTAGTGAATACCTCGACGGCCAACGGCACGGGCGTTACTGCGGCGCTGCGCCGCCTGGCGGGCTCGGCCGGCGTGGTGCCCCTGAACCTGGCCAGCGCCACCAACAACAACCTGTACTACGCCGGTACGCCCGGGGCCAAAAACCTGATTTACGCCGAGGGCAGCAACAATATCATCGTCAACGCGCAGCAGACGCTGACTGCCTATAAGCTCTTCATGACGGGCCGCGAGGCGAATTCGGTGACGGAAAACCCACCCTTCGTGAGCACCAGCGGCACCAGTGCCAACTTCCTGAAGGTGAGCACTACCGTGCCGACGCAGATTGAGAGCGGCGGCACGCCTATCAGCGGTATCACGACCGACTACGCCAACGCTACGCGCAACACCACCGCCCCCGACCTGGGGGCCTACGAAGGCAGCTACCAGCTGCTCGACATATCAGGGCCGGTAGTGGCGTACACCAACCTGCTCAACACCAACCTGACGACCAGCCGCACGCTGGTGGCCACCATCACCGACGCCAGCGGCGTGGCTACGGGCACCAACGCCCCGCGCCTGTACTACCGCAAGGGCACCTCGGGCGCGTTTGTGTTCGTGAACGCCACCAGCGTGAGCGGCAGCCAGTACACCTTCACCTTCGACTACGCACTGCTGCCCGGCGGCAGCGTGGCGGCGGGCGACGTCATTCAGTATTACGTGGCGGCCCAAGACTTGGCCGCTACCCCCAACGCCGGCACCGGCCCCCTGGGCGGCAGCGGCACCAACCCGCCCGGCACCACCGCGCCGGCCACGCTGGCTTCGTTCCAGGTGGTGGGCAACCTGAGCGGCGTGTACTACGTGGGCACCTCCACGCCGCCCGCCGGCACGCCGGCCAACCGCGTGTTTGCCACTCTCACGGCGGCCGTGGCGGCGTATAACCTCAACTTCCTAGCCGGGCCGACCACGTTCTACCTGCTCGACGCTACCTACTCGACGGCGGAGACTTTCCCCCTCACCTTCGGCACCAACCAAGGCGCTTCAGCCACCAATACGCTGCTCGTGACGCCCTACACCGGCGTGAGCGCGGCCATCACGGCCAGCAGCAGCGCCCAGGCCGTGGTGCTGCTCAACAGTGCCCGCTACATTACCCTGGACGGGGCCAACACCACCGGCGGCACCACCCGCAACCTGACCCTGACCAGCACCAACGCCAGCGCCAATGCGGGGGTGTGGGTGGGCAGCCAGGGTGCGGGCAACGGCTCGACCAACATTACCCTGCGCAACCTCAACGTGGTGGGCGGCAATACGGGCCTGGATGAGTCATACGGCATCTACGTGTCGGCCGGGCCGTCGCCGTACACCTTCGCGCTGAGCACCATCACCTACGGCGACGACAACGACAACCTCGTGATTCAGAACAACGCCATCACGCGGGCCACCGAAGCCATTTTTGCCAAAGCCAACGGCACGGCCACGGCCTACGATGGGTTGCAGATTGTGGACAACCGCATCGGGGCCGCGCCCACGGGCACGACGGCCGTGGCGGCCGGCAACATCCTCTACCGCGGCATCGACCTGCAAGGTGCCGCCGCCCCGCTCGTGTCGCGCAACGTCATTCTGGGCATGGATGGCACGGTGCGAGGGGCCAATATTTCGGCCATTGTGCTGAACGACAACGTGACCGATGCCGTGCTTTCGCGCAACTCGATTTCGGGCCTGCGCAACCTCAACGCCAACGGCAACGGGGCCATCGGCATCCAGCTGAACAGCACGACCAACCTGACCAACACGGAAATCTCCAACAACGTAATTTCCGACCTGCTGACGTCGGCCAACTTCAATTCGACCAGCAGCAACCCCTTTGGCATTCAACTGACGGGCGGCACGGGCACCAAAGTGTACTACAACACGGTGAATTTGTTCGGCAACATCATCTACCCGCCGAGCAGCGCCAACCCGGGCAACATCAGCGCGGGCCTCGTGGTGACGGCCGCGGCGGCCACCGGCCTCGACGTGCGCAACAACATCTTCGCCAACGCCATTACGACCACGGCCACTACGAACACGGTGAAGTCCTACGCCGTGTACTACCCCAATGCCACCGTACTGAACCTCAGCGACTACAACGACTACTACGTGAGCGGTCCCAACGGCGTGCTCGGCTACGTGGGCACCGATGTGACCACGCTCGCGGCCCTGAAAACGGCCACCGGCAAGGACGCCAACTCTATCAGCACCGACCCGATTTTCGTGTCGAGCACCAACCTGCTGCCCCTGTCGGCGGCCGTGGCCGCCGCCGGCACGCCCCTGAGCGTGACAGTGGACTACACCGGCGCGACGCGCCCGAGCACCGCGCCCAGCCTCGGGGCCTACCAGTTTGCGCCCCAGGCCGTTGACCTGGCCGCCAACGGCCTGGTATCACCCCTGAACAACAACGCCTCGACTTGCTTCGGGACTAATACGCCAGTGACGGTGCAAATCCGCAACCGGGGCACGGCGGCGCTCAACTTCGCCACTAATCCCGCCACCGTGACGGCGGTTGTCAGCGGCCCCAGCGGCTCGACCCAGACCCTGACGCAAACCATCAGCACGGGCACGCTGGCCCCGGCCGCCACGCAAAACGTGACCTTCACCAGCCTGGCCGATTTCACGGCCCTGGGCACGTACTCGTTCGCCATCACGGCCACCGTGACCGGCGACGGCAACACCACCAACGACCTGCTGACGCCCGCCCCCACGCTGAACGTGGTGGCCCCGGTGGGCGGCACCTTGTCGCCGGCTACCTACGCCATCTGCACCAGCGGCTCGGCCACGCTCACCCTCGTTGACGCGGCCAACGGCAGCCTCCAGTTGCAAAGCAGCAGCAGCGCCACCGGCACCTTCACCGATGTAACCGGCGCTACTGCCGCCACCTACACCACGCCGGCCCTCAGCAGCAGCACCTACTACCGCTACAAAGTGACTTGCGGCACCAACGTGGCTTACAGCACCGTGGCCGCCATCACGGTGGCCGCGCCGGCCATCACCGCCGCTACCTCGCCGCTGACCGTCTGCACGGGTAGCACGGCTTCGCTCTCGGCCACGGTATCGGCCGGTAGCAGCGTGCGCTACTTCACCACCGCCACCGGCGGCACGGCCGTAGGCACCACCAACCCCTACACCACGCCGGCCCTCACGGCCAACGCCACTTACTACGCCGAAGCCTTCGCTACCACCTCCGAGAACGTGGGCAAAACCCTGACCGACGGTGCCAATGGCGCCTACGATGACGGCGGCCTGATTTTCACGACCACGGCCCCGACCACAATTTCGACGGTGACGGTGTACCGGCAGCCCAACGCGGCGGCGGGCACGGCCACCATTCAGCTTCTGAACGGCACGAGCTTCTTCTCGCCGGCAATCGCCACCGTCAACGCCACGGTGCCGGCCAACCCAACGAACACGGTAGCGCCCGCCGTCCTCACGCTCAACATCGCGGTGCCGGCCGCCAGCGGCTACACGCTGTACCTGCGCAATGCTTCGCCCGCGCTCATCCGCGACTACCTCAGCGCCACGCCGGCCACCGCGTACCCCTACACCTCGCCCAGCGGCCAGGTGAGCATCACGGGGCCGACCACGACCGGCTACTACTACTACTTCTACAACTGGCAGACTAGCACGACCTGCGTAAGCCCGGCCGCCCGCACCGCCATCCAGGTGAACGTGACGACGCCGCCCAGCCAGCCGGTGCTTACGGCCACGCCCCAGGCCGGCGGCACGGTGCTGCTGAGCACGCCCACCCAGGCGGGCCTGACCTACCAGTTCTACCAGAATGTGGGCGGCACGCCCACGGCCGTGGGCACGCCCACCGCCACCGGTACCCTGCTGCTCACGGCCGGCACACAAACCGGCTCCTACACGGTGGTGGCCCTCGCGGGCAGCTGCGCGTCGTCGCCCTCGGCGGCCGTCACGGCCACGGTGCTGAGCACGGCCACGGCCACGCTGGCCGGTGTGAGTTTGCGCGTATTCCCGAACCCCACGGCCGACGGCCAGCTTAGCCTAGAGCTGAGCGGGGCCACTGCCAAAGCGTCGCAGCTGACGGTGCTCAACGCCCTGGGCCAGGTAGTGCACACCGGCCCGGTGGCCCCCGGCACGGCCCAGCTGAAGCTCGGCCATCTGGCGGCGGGTGTGTACACCTTCCGCGTGCTCACCGAGCAGGGTGTGCTGACCCAGCGCGTGGTGCGGCAGTAGTCCCCGTTAAAATTTGATGGAAAGCCCCGCTGGCCAGTGGCCGGCGGGGCTTTTTGCTTGCGTTGTTTCAGTCCCTTAAGATGGCTGCGCATTTGGCTTGCAAACCTAAGTTCGGCGGGCAAAAGCACTTTTCTCCAATCTTTTCCATCCACATCACTACGCCACAAACAACTAGCTAGCAACAGGTTGCCAACAAGAAAGCGGATGGCTACCAGGACGGTCGTCAATATATGGCGCGGCGGGCAAGCGCTGGCCCAAAGCTGTACTAGCGTGTCGGTGGAGCGAGTAAAGCCGAAGTACCCGGAGCCGCAGCGCAGGGTAGCTGAAAACCTGCCACGCTACCCGGCAAGCCACTTAGTGCTTGGCAGCCCACCCAGACGACATGCAAAAAGCCCCGTTTCTGACTCAGAAACGGGGCTTTGCGCTTTTGCAGAGAAGGAGGGATTCGAACCCCCGGACCTGTTACAGTCAGCGGTTTTCAAGACCGCCGCAATCGACCACTCTGCCACTTCTCTAAAAAAAGAACTGATAAAAAAGATGAGCTGGTGAAGCGTGGAAGCTACTTCACCAACTCACTTTTCTATCAATTCGCAGAGAGGGGGGGATTCGAACCCCCGATACCCTTGCAGGTATAACGGATTTCGAATCCGTCGCATTCGACCACTCTGCCACCTCTCTAAAGGTCCCAAAACGAGTGGTTGGGGCTGCAAAAGTAGGACACGATGCTCAATGAGCAATGAGTAATGAGCAGATAATCTTCAAAAATTCCGCGTTTGCACCTGCTCATCGCTCATTGTCAATTACTAATTTTTTTCAGGCGGCCGGTGGCGGCGTCCATGCTCACGTTGACCTCGAAGCCAATGATGAGCGTCATGCACACAAATTCCAGCCACACCATAAAGCCCACCAGCGCCCCGATGGAGCCGTAAAACGTGTTGTAGGAGTTGAAGATGCGGACGTAGAGCGTGAACAGGAACGACACCAAGAAAATGAGCAGCGTAGCCACCAGCGCGCCCACCGAGATGAAGGGCCACTTATCATGCACCGGCGGCACGAAGTAGTAGATGACGCAGGTGGTGGTGAGAAACAGCCCCGCCAGCGAGCCGTAGCGCAGGGCCGTAATCATGAACTCAGTGGAGCTTTCGGGCACGATTTCGTAGAACACCAGCCCGTCGATGATGAAGGTGCCGAAGAAAATGCCCGCGATGGCCACCACCAGCACCAGCGCCAGCACGAAGGTCAGCATGGTGGCAATGAGCCGCTTGTGCAAATAGCTGCGATGCTTAAACCAAGGGTACTTCTTCTCAAAGGCGTCGAGCAGGGCCATGATGCCATTACTGCTGAGTACCAGCGCCGACACGAACCCGAACGAGAGCAGCCCGCCGTGCGGAATCCGCACGATGTCCTCGATGGTAGTGGCGGTGGCCGTGTACAGCTCGTGGGGCATGATGTCGGCCAGAAACTGGAGGATGTCCACATCGAGGCTCGGCACCGGGATGTAGGGAATGAGCGTGAACAGGAAAATGATGGTCGGAAACAAGGCCAGCGTGAGGTTGAAGGCCATGTAGGCGGCGCGCTTTTCGAGCGAGTCGAGCCGCAGCTCGTGCAGCACGCGCTCGCCCACGTCGTACACCGAAAGGCTGCCGCCGCGCAGGTGCTTGCGCTTGCCCCAGGCCATGAGGGTGCGGTAGGCGCGGTGGCGGCGCACATCGGGCACCAGGGCGCGGCGGCGGGTGGGAGGAGCGAGCAACTTCGTGGAGTTAAGAGTTTTGAGTTAGGAGTTTTGAGTTAGCTCGTCGGCATTGTGCTGGCAAACTCAGTACCCCTACCTTCTGATTTATCCTTATTTGCCGAAGGCGGCGGGGGCGGGCGCGTCGCCGGGCGTGGCGCGGCCTGCGCCGAGCGGGCCGAGGGCTTCGGCCTCCGAAAAATACGGGGCTAATTGCTGCCGCACGCTGGCCGGAATGGGCACCGGGCGGCCGTTGCTGGTACTCACAAACACCATGAGCGTGGAGCCTTCGGTGAGCAGGTCGCCGGCTTCGTTGCGAATTTCGTACTCAAAATTCACCCGCGAGCCTTCGGCCAACTCCTTGAGCATGACCCGGATGGTGAGCAGGTCGTCGTAGCGGGCGGGGCGGCGAAAGCGGGTGCGCAGCTCGCCCACGGGCATGCCCACGCCCTGGGTTTCGAGGTCGCGGTAGCGGATGCCGAGCTGGCGAAACGCCTCGGTGCGGGCCACCTCGAAGTAGGCAGCGTAGTTGCCGTGGTAGACGTAGCCCATCTGGTCGGTTTCGGCATAGCGCACGCGGAGCTGGATATCGGCAGAGTACATAAAAAAGCGGGGGCGCGGGTGAAAACGCCCCGTGGTTGAGGGGGCAAGGATAACACGGCGGGCAGCAAATAGTGCGGCGCTAACCCGGACGGGAGCCTTCGCCGGGCAGGTTAAATTTTGGTAACATACGCAGCCGGGCGGCCGGCCGGGCCGACCTTTGCGGACTTTTCATCAAAAACTCACCTTTCCTTTTCCGTTGTTTTTTATGCGAAAACTTTTCCGTTTGTTGGGCTGGATGCTGGCGGTGCTGCCGCTGGCAAGCCAGGCCCAGGTAGTGCCGCCGGTGCCCACACCAGCCCCCGCCGGCCTCACGGGTGTGCCCCTGCGCGACTGGCTGCGCGCCAACTGGTATGACCCGCACCGCACGGTGCTGAGCTACTCCGATGCCCGCGCCAAGATGTACAACTACGCTGACAACTACGGCAATAGCGTGGTGTGCGTGTACTCGGGCTACTCCGAAACCGTGCCGCTGAACTATAACAGTACCAGCACTGGAGTGGTCAACAATATCAACTGCGAGCACAGCATCCCGCAGTCGTGGTTTCGGGAAACCACGCGCATGCGCTCCGACATGCACCACCTCTACCCTACTTACATTCAGTGGAATAGCAACCGGGGCTCGGACCCGTTTGGCGACATCCCCGACACCCAGACCACGCTGTGGATGCGCCTGACCCAGAGCCAGACGAGCATCCCGACCAGCAACATCGACGACTACAGCGAAGATGGGCCGGGCAAGTTTGAGCCCCGCGAGGTGCACAAGGGCAACCTGGCCCGCGCGGCGTTTTACTTCTACACCATGCATGCCGGGCAGCCCGACCTGGTAGCCACCGGCCACAACGACATCAACACCCTGGCCGACCTCAACACCTTGTACCAGTGGCACCTGGCCGACCCCGTGGACGCCCAGGAGCAGGAGCGCAACCGCCGCGTGGCCGCCAGCCAGGGCAACTACAACCCCTACATCGAAGACCCCTCGCTGGTGGCGCGGGCCTGGGGCTTTGCCCCGGCCGGGCCGGTAATTTCGTTTGCCACGGCCACGGGCAGCCTCGCGGAGGGCAACGCCGGTAGCACTACTTATACGGCTACGCTCAGCGTGAGCCCCGCCCCCACCGCCGCCCTCACGGTGCAGGTGGACCTGGACGCGGCCAGCTCGACGGCCACCAACGGCACCGATTTCAACTTCACCACGCCCGCTACCGTCACCTTCGCCGCCGGCCAAACCAGCCAGACGGTAACGCTGACCGTGACCGGCGACACCCAGCCCGAGGCCGACGAAACGGTAGTGCTGACCTTGCAAAACCCCGGTACCGGGGCCAGCATCGGCGGGCCCGCCACCCACACGCTCACCATCCTCAACGACGACGGCCCGGCCCCGACGGTGGCTTTCGCCACGGCCACGGGTAGCATTGCCGAAGGCAACAGCGGCACGAGCACTTACGCGGCCACCGCCACGCTCACCAATCCGGGCAGCCTCACGTTTCCCATCACGGTGCCCGTGGCGGTAGTGGCGGCCGGCACCACGGCCGCCAGCCCCGACGACTACACGCTGGCTACCAGCACTATCACCTTCGCCAGCGCCACGGCCCTGAGCCAGCCCGTAACCGTGACTATCGTGGGCGACGTGCTACCCGAGCCCAACGAAACGGTGGTGCTGCGCCTGGGCACGCCCAGCAATGCCAGTGTGGTGGTGGGCACGCCGGCCACCCACACGCTCACCATCCTCAACGACGACACGCCCCCGGCGGGCGTCAGCTGCTCGGCCCCGTATTTCAGCAAGTACTTTGAGTCGGCCACCGGCAACACGAAGGTGCTGGAAATCTTCAACCCCACTACCGCCACCCGCAACCTGAGCGGGCTGCGCGTAGAGCTGTTTGCGGCCAATGCTACTACCCCCACCGCTACGGCTAACCTCACGGGCAACCTCGCCGCGGGCGACGTCTTCGTGATTGCCAACACCGGCGTAACCAGCACGGCCGTGCAGGCCGCCGCCGACCTGCAATCCAACGTGTGCTTTTTCAGCGGCACGCAGTCGCTGGTGCTGTACGATGGCACCGATACGCTCGACATCATCGGCGTGGTGGGCCGCGCGCCCAGCGGCACGGGCTGGCCCATCGCCGGCAACAGCACCACCCGCGACAACTCGCTGGTGCGCCTGCCCAGCACCGGCCAGGGCAACACCCGCTGGTTTGGGGCCACCGGCGCGGCCACAACCTGGCAGTCGCAGGGCACCGACAACTTTGGGGGCGTGGGCAGCTACGTGTCCACGGCCTGCGCTACTACGCTGGCCGCGCGCGGCAGCCGCACGGCCGGGGCGCTCGAGCTGTACCCCAACCCCACCACCGGCCGCGTGAGCTTGCGCCTGCCGGGCGCGGCTACCCGCGTTGCCACCATCGAAGTGCTTGATGCGCTGGGCCGCCCGGTGCGGCAGCTGGCGGCCCCCGTGGGCGAAGCCACCGCCGCCACCCTGGAGCTGGCGGGGCTGCCGGCCGGCCTCTACGCGGTGCGCCTGCGCACGGCCGAGGGGCTGTACCTGGGCCGCTTGGTGGTAGAATAAGCGGTGGTAGCTAAAAAGGCCCGTCCGACTGAGATTTACTCAGTTGGATGGGCCTTTTTTGTTGGTTTCCCGCAGGGTTTCGCGGGGTCAGGCGCAGGGTTGCGCTAGGTTTTTAGCTGAGAAATTCGAGCGGCTGCTAGCCGTTGGCCAGCGCTTCAGGGCCGGGGCGCCAAGTGGGTTTTATGGCAAGGCCTGCGCCCATGTTGCCACTAATATGGGCCAAAGCCCACTACTGCATCCGGCTTGGTGCTCCCGGCACTTTAGCGCCGGGAGCACCAAGCCTTCCAACTCTCGTATTCAAAAGCCCGCGAAGCCCCGTGGGAAACCACTACAGCTTTAGTCGCGCGCCAGCCGCTGCCAGAGGCTGCCGCCAGCGCCCGTTACCCGCACCACGTAGAGGCCGGGAGCCAGGCTTGCCAGGTTCACGGAGCCGCCGCCAGCGGCCAGGGCAGCCTGCGAAACCAACTGGCCCTGGGCACTGAATATCCGCACGGTAGCCGGGCCGAAGCTACCGGGCAGCTGCACCCGCACCGCGTCGCGGGCGGGGTTGGGGTAGAGCTGCCACTCAACTACTTTCGCAGTGGGCGTGGTGGGCAACGCCGTTTGGTACACGGCGCTGGCGGCCTGGGCGGCGGCTTGCAGCTGGGCTAGCGTGGGAGCGGCCAGCACGGCAAAGGCTACCCGCACCGAATCGCCGGGGGCCAGGCGCGGCACCAGCGTGCTCAGCACCTGCGACACGTCGCCGCTGCCCGCCGAGCGGTGGGCCCGGCTAAAGCCGCCGCTCAAAGCCCGGTATTTTTCGGCGGGGCTAAAGCCATCGCCAAAATAAATGGGAGTACCCGCCGCCGCGTTGTTATTAATCGAATACACCCCGGCCGGGCCGCTGCCCAGCACCTGCACCCCGGCATACACGCGGGTTGCCAGCGAGTCGTAGCAGTAGCCCACGCGGCGCACCGAGTCGTAGCGGGCCAGGTTGCGGCCACTGTCGCCGGGCAGGTCCCAGTCGGCAAACAGGCCGGCGTAGAGCGGCTTGAGGGTATCGGCGGTGATGTTGCGCAGCGAATATTCCAGAATGATAAAATCGCGGCGGGCGGCCGGCGCGCTCCAGGCCAGCGCGTGCTGGCGCACGCGCACGCCCACCGAGCGCGGGCGCTGGGCATCGGGCAGCGAGTCGCGGAACGTGCTGTAGGCTTCCTGGTCGGCGCGCGGGCCGGGCATCACGCGGTGGATGGCGGTTTCGACGATAAACGACTGGCGCACGGTAGTGGGCGCGGCGCGCAGGTGGTCGGACACCCGCGTGGGCGAGGTGGCCAGCAGCAGGCCCCCCTCGCTCAGTAGTGGGCCCACGGTGCGGTAGCTGAAACCCAGGCCGCCCTGGTCGAATACGCCGTCGTAGGCCAGGTTGCCCCGGCTGCTGAGGCTGGTCACGAGGTCGCCCGCGTCGAGCACCACGTAGCCGGGGTTCAGCATAATGGTCACGTACTGGTCGGTTTGGTAGCCGCCGGCCGCCGTGAGGCGGTAACGCAGCGTGGCCGGGGTATTGAGCGGCACCGCATTGGCCACCACCAGCTGGTAGGGCTGGCTGGTGTTGGCGCGGATATCCAGCGTGGCGAGGCTACCCACCACAAAAGTACCCTGCTGCACCGTGAGGTAGGGCGACAGCGAGGTGAGCGTGACCGTGAGCCCGGCCACGGGCTGAAGCAGATTGCGCACGGTGGTGGCCAGCTGCACGGGCTCGCCGGGGGCGTAGCCGGCCGGGCGGGCCGGGGCAAAAGTGCTGGTAACCACGCGCGCTTCCTGCAAGCTGCGCGTCACGGCGCGCAGCACGTTGAGGCGCCCCCGGCCCAGGCGGCCCCGGTAGGCAGCGTTGGCGGGCAGGCTGTAGATGGCCGTGTCGGCCGACTGCCGCAGCTGCGCGGCCACTTGCTCGGCGGTGAAATTGGGGAAGCGCGCCCGCACCAGCGCCGCCGCGCCCGATACCAGCGGCGCGGCCAGCGAGGAGCCCGTGTCGTACCAGTAGTCGCCATCGACCGGCCCGATGCCCACAAACTGCGAAAACCCGTTGGTGGTCCATATATTCACGCCCGGCGCGCTGAGGTCCACGCGGTTGCTGTAGGTAGCAAAGCCAGGCTTGGCGTCGGCGGCATCGGTAGCGGCCACCGACAGCACGTGCTCGTAGGAGGCGGGGTAGAAGAGCAGGTCGGCGTTGGTATTGCCAGCCGCCGCCACCAGCACCGCGTCTTTATTAACGGCCGCGTAGGTGCACACATCCTGCTCGAAGCGCGAGTAGCCCCCTACCCCGCCCCACGACATATTGATGATTTTGCAGCCGTGGTCGGCCGCGTACACGATGCCCTCGTAGCCGGCAAACGTGCCCGTGGCATTGCCCGGAAATACCTGGATGGGCAAAAACTTACACTTGAAGGCCATGCCGGCCACGCCCTTGCCGTTGTCGGCCTGCCCGGCCAGCGCGCCCGCCACGTGCGAGCCGTGCAGGGCGTTGTCGTTGTTGTAAGTTACGTCGTTGTTGCCGTTGGCCATGTCCCAGCCCCGGTAGTTGTCCACGTAGCCGTCGTTGTCGTCATCGAGGCCGTTCACGGGGTCGGCGCGGTTGTACTTGATTTGGCTTACCAAATCTTCGTGGGTCGGGCGCATGCCCGTATCAGTGAGGCCGATAACGATGCTGGTATCGCCCTTCGTAAAGTCCCAGGCGCGGTAGGCCTGCGTCAGCTTGAGGTGGTACTGGCTACCAGTTACCGAGTCGGCACGCGGGTCGTTGGGCTGGTACAGCGGCTCGCGGATGTAGAGCGGCTCCACGTACTCGACCGCGCCGGTGCGCAGCAGCGCGGTGCGGGCCTTTTCGAGCGAGAGCGCGGCCGGCACCTCTACCTGGTAAATGAGCCGCAAATCGACGCTGCCCGGCCGCTCGGGGCTAGGCGGCGTAGCGCGCGGAAATTTCTGGCTTAAATCCTTCGCTCCCAGCGTTTGCAGCGCGGCCTGCACTTCTTTAGGGCTGGCTGTGGGCATTAGTTTCAGCACCAGCCGGCCCTTGATGGTGGGCGGGCTCGCCAGAGCGGCCAAGGCTTGCGATAAAAATATGACGATAGTAAGAATATATTTCATAATTAAGCTTAAATAGCTATTAATTTTGTAAATATACAAGTTTTCGCCCTTTCGCAAATCGCACACTTGCGCCGCGCTACCCGGCCGGCCACTGCTGGGGCAGGCCCTGCTCGCGCGCCAGCGGGGCCGCCCCCGAGGCGTAGAGGCCGGCCAGCACGGCGGTAGCCGCGTCGGCCAGCTCCAGGTGGTAGTCTACGTGTAGCTTTCCGGCTTGTTTAAGTGCCTCCTGCGTGCGGCGCACCAAGTGCTGGAGCAGCGGCTGCGTGGGCCCGTGCAGCCGCGCCACCAGCCCCGGCTGCTGCCCAAACACGTTAGCCAGCAGCCGCAAGCTCAGCTCGATTTCCCCGAACGCATCGTCGGTAATGCGGGCGTGGTAAGCCAGCCGCGCCTGCAACTGCCGCAGGATAACAAGCAGGTCATTAGGCGACTGGTGGTAGCCGCGCACCGGGTCATCGACCTGCTGGCGCAGCGCGGCGCGGCGGGTTTCGAGCGCCTCCGGCCCTTCGAGCAGGCGGTAGCTGAGCTGTTCGGTGAGTACGGCATCCTGCGCCACGAGGCGGGCCAGCAACTGGTCTTTTTCCTTTTGCGGAAGGTCGAAAAGGGCGCGGCGCAGGTCGGGCGGCAGGGCGGGCATGGGTGAGAAATTATGAGCTAGTAACTAAGTCTGTCATGCTGAGCGGAGCGCAGCGGAGCCGAAGCATCTCTACCGCTTCGTTGTTAAGGCGCAGATAGCTAGTTCACCGATAGAGATGCTTCGACTGCGCTCCGCTCAGCATGACGGAAGTTTTTAACATCTATTCTCACCCTCCACCTGCCAAAAATTGCTTCAGATACGGGGCCGTCTTGCTTGCCTTCACCTGCGCTACCTCGGCGGGCGGGCCGGCCGCCACCACGCGCCCGCCCTCGTCGCCCGCGCCGGGGCCGATGTCGATAACCCAGTCGCTACTAGCGACTACGTGCATGTCGTGTTCCACGACTACCACCGTATTGCCGGCTTCTACCAAACCGTCGAGCTGCTTGAGCAGCTTCTCCACGTCGGACGGGTGCAGGCCGGTAGTGGGCTCGTCGAGCACGTAGAGCGAGTGGCCGCGGGGCGGGCGTTGCAGTTCGGCGGCTAGCTTGATGCGCTGGGCCTCGCCGCCGCTGAGCTCGGTGGCGGGCTGGCCCAGGCGCAGGTAGCCCAGGCCCACCTCGCGCAGCACCGTGAGGGCACGCCGCACGGTGGGCTCGTCGGCGAAGAATTCCCAGGCGGCATCTACGGTGAGGCCCAGCACATCGGCGATGTTCTTGTCGCGGTAAGTTATTTCCAGGGTTTTGGCGTTGTAGCGGGTGCCCTGGCACACGGGGCAGGGCGTGTACACGCTGGGCAGGAACAGGAGTTCGACCATCACGAAGCCTTCGCCCTGGCAGTTTTCGCAGCGGCCCTTGGCTACGTTGAAGGAAAAGCGGCCGGCGTCGTAGCGGCGCTTGCGGGCCTCGGGCGTGGCCGCGAACAGCTTGCGCACGTGGTCGAAGAGGCCGGTGTACGTCGCCATGTTCGAGCGCGGCGTGCGGCCGATGGGCTGCTGGTCGACGCGCACCAAGCGGGTTATTTGGTTTATTCCTTCGCTGATGCGGCCCTCGGTGGCAGCCTCGTCGGGGCGTTCGAGCGCATCGCCCTCCGGCTCTTCGGCGGCCAGGGTTTGGCCCAAGCCGGCGGCCACCAGCTCCACCAAAACCTGGCTTACCAGCGTCGATTTGCCCGAGCCCGACACGCCCGTAACGCTCGTGAACACACCCAGCGGAAAGTCGGCGTCGAGCTGATGCAGGTTGTGCCGCGTGATGCCACGCAGCCGCAACCAGCCGCTGGGCTCACGCGGCGGGCGCGAAGCCAGCGGCTCGGTGTCAAATAAATACCGGCGCGTCTGCGATTCTTCTACTTCCTTCAACCCGGCCAGCGGGCCGCTGTAAAGCACCTGCCCGCCCTGCTCGCCCGCGCCCGGACCCACATCCACGACCCAATCGGCCTGCTTGATTACTTCCAATTCGTGCTCGACTACGAACAGCGAATTACCAGCCTGCCGCAAGCCCGCCAGTGCCTTCAGCAGCGCGGCCGTGTCCACGGGGTGCAGGCCGGCCGAGGGCTCATCGAGCACATAGACTACCCCAAATAAATTGGAGCGCACCTGCGTGGCCAGCCGCAGCCGCTGGAGCTCGCCGGGCGAGAGCGTGGGCGTGCTGCGCTCCAGGGTGAGGTAGCCCAGGCCGAGGTCGAGCAGCACGGCCAGCCGGCCGCACAAGTCGTCGGCAATGCGCTGCGTTACAAGCACTTTTTCGGGATGTGCGGCGTCGTAGGCGTCCCCGCGCGCTACTTTGCTTTCGGCATACGGGCGCAGCAGGCCCGCCAGCTGTTTGAGCGGGAGGCGCGACAGTTCGGCGATGTCGAGCCCGGCAAATTTTACGCTCAGCGACTCGGGCCGCAGGCGCTTGCCGTGGCAGAGCGGGCACTCGGTGCTGAGCATAAATTGCAGCGCCCGCTTCTTCATCTGGGCGCTTTGGGTATTGGCGAACGAGTGAAACACGTGCCGCCGGGCGCTCGTGAAGGTGCCCATGTAGTTGGGCGGCTCCTTGCGCTTGAGGGCGCGCTGCGTTTCCTGGGGCGAGTAGCCGGGGTACACGGGCACCACCGGCTGCTCGTCGGTGAAGAGTATCCAGTCGCGCTCTTTCTGGGGCAGGTCGCGCCAGGGCTTGTCCACGTCGTAGCCCAGCGTTACCAAAATATCGCGCTGATTCTGGCCGCCCCAGGCGGTGGGCCACGCCGCAATGGCCCGCTCCCGGATGGTGAGCGAGTCGTCGGGCACCATCGAGCGCTCGGTGGCTTCGTAGATGCGGCCCAGGCCGTGGCACTGCGGGCACGCGCCCTCGGGCGTGTTGGGCGAAAAGCCTTCGGCGTAGATAATCGGCTGGCCCTTGGGGTAGTCGCCGGCCCGCGAGTACAGCATCCGCAAGAGGTTCGACAGCGTGGTGACGCTGCCCACCGACGAGCGCGTGGTGCCCCCGCCGCGCTGCTGCTGCAAGGCCACGGCCGGCGGCAGCCCCTCCACGGCATCGACCTCGGGCACCGAAAGCTGGTGAAACAGCCGCCGCGCATACGGCGACACCGATTCGAGGTAGCGCCGCTGCGCCTCGGCATACAGCGTGCCGAAGGCCAGCGACGACTTGCCCGAGCCCGACACGCCTGTAAACACCACCAGCGCATCGCGCGGAATGTCCACATCCACGTTTTGCAAATTGTGCTCGCGCGCGCCGCGCACCTGCACGAAGCCAGGGCGATTGGTTGCTAATTCTGCCATTCTGAATAAGTGTAAGGCTATTCAGAACGGGCGCGGCGGGCGGCGGGTTAGCGCAGGCTGGGGCGCGGGCGGGCTAAGAAGTAGAGGCTCAAAGCGATTAGTGCTAGTAAGAGAAGAAGCGCTGGTCGCCAAAAAGCAGGTTGTTCGAGCAAACTAGTCTTGACTGGCGTAACCGGGGGAATTATCTGATAGTCGCGTGTCCCACAAAAATCTTGTTGATAGGAGACAGGCGTACTTCTCATAACAATAGGTTTTGACTTAATCGCTTTGCCCATACTGTAAAGTATTGGAGTAGTCCCATGAATGTCAAGCCAATATTTCTCATCCTTTTGCCTCTGCATACTATTCAGCAATTGCACCAAGTTGCCGTAGGTAGCACCAGTAGTGAAAACTACCTGTATCCCAGCGCTGCTCGTATCCTTTTTTAGCGCCTGCACTGCGGGTTCAATGGCTGCAGTAGCAAAAAAATCATTGAGCGGTTTTCCAGTGAGATTGATGATACGCCAGTGTGGAACGCCAAGCAAACTTGCTAAGGGTTTGTAAGCTCCTATAGCGTAATGCTCCTCCAACGTTTCATATTTCTTAGCTTGCTTCTCTGAATAAAAAGGCATCACTAGTGATAATACGCGCTCTTGCAGCATCTGCCGCCGATGCGACAGCAGCGCCTGGCAGGCCAGTAGCAGCAGAAACCCCAGCGCTACCCAACCGGGCGGTAGCAACAAGCGGCGAGAATGACGGCGGGGGGCGTACATGAGCGAAGGCAATGGTAGTTTGCCATACTGATGCCGCTGTTGCCTTAAATGCATAAAAGCAGCACCTACGGCCGGGTAGCCGCAGGCGCTGCTTTGCTGAGTGTAGAGACGCAATATTTTGCGTCTTACGTCTGGTTACGTTATTCTATCGCAAGACGCAAAATATTGCGCCTCTACACCGAATAATTAGTCTTCCGGGTCGCTTTCAGCCGTCAGGTTTTTGCCCTGGTGCTGTAGTTCGGGCAGCGTGAAGTTGGCGTCGCGGGGGTGAATGAGCTGGTCGGGCAGGTTGAGGTCGCTGTCGGGGGCCGAGCCCACGGGGGGCTGCTCGTCCGAGCGCAGCGAGTCGTCCATCATGTCGGCCATGCGCTGGCCGCTGGCGTTGTTGTCGTCGGTTACCTGGCCGTAGGTTTCGCGCTCCAGGAAGCTGTCCGATTCCTTTTCGGTTTCGGTCTGGGGCGTCACGTTCTGGGTTTCGTGGCTGGCCGCGCCGGAGGCGGTAGCGGCGGCGCGGTCGTTGTTGTCGGGCGCGTTGGGCTGGGGGGCGTTCATAGATACTTAGTCGTTAGAGTGCTCTTTGTCGTTGTTTTCTTGCCACGAAGCATGTTTGTGGCCGCCGGCGTAGCGCTCGTCATCGTCGGCCCAGGTGCCTTCCTGCACGTCGCGGTCGGCATTTTGCACGTTGCGCACGCCCTGCGGGTCCTGGTTTTGCACTACGTGGCCGCGCTGGTGCTCGGGGTTGGCGTTTTCGGCGTCGGTGCTGTAATCTTCGGTAGTAGAGGCGTCTTTATCGCGAAACTCGCTGAACTCGTCTGGGTTATCATTCGAGCCATCATTGCGGCCAGCCTGATTTACGGGGCCGGTGGGCGCAGTGTGGCCGGGCTGGCCAAAATCGCCGTAGTGGGGCGTGCCAGCCTCGGCGGCGCGGGCGGGCTCATTCACGTTGAGGTGGGCCTGCTCGGCGCGGTGCTGCTGGCCGGCGGGCAGGGCACCATGGGTATCGTCCTCAAAAAGGGGCATGACGCTGTTGGAATCGGTAGCCATAAAGGAGAAAAAAGAGTGGGCGGGGAGAAAGTCAACCGGCAGCGCCGGGCTTCCTGCTTACTCCGTTTCCGGCTTTCTGGTTTCCGGCTCCCAACGCCCGGGCCGCGCTTGCGTTAGCTCTCCTATGCAGATTCACCACGACCCCGCCAATCAGGAATTCACCGCCGGCTCGCCCAGCGACCCCGCCGAATTGGCTTACTCCCTGCCCCAGGCGGGCATTATCGATTTCACCCACACCTTCGTGCCCGAAGCCCAGCGCGGCCAGGGCCTGGCCGAGGAGCTGGCCCGCACCGGCCTCGCCTACGCCCGCCAGCAGCACCTGAAAGTGCGCACGAGCTGCAAGTTTATGCGGGCTTTCGTGCAGCGTAATAAGGAAGAATATCAGGATATTCTGGAAGCTTGAAATGAGCGGATAGCACTGTCATGCTGAGCGAAGCGCAGCGCAGTCGAAGCATCTCTGCCGGATAACTAACTTCTGACGTCAGCAAAGAAGCGGTAGAGATGCTTCGGCTGCGCTCAGCATGACAATACTATTCATTCATCCACTCATCCACCAACCTACTCACCCCCGCCGCTCAAACCGCAGCCGCAACTCCCCGTCGGGCCGCAGGGTGATGAGCGGATTCAGGCCGGGCGGGGTGGCGGCGGTGGGCAGCACGCGGTAGCGGCGCAGGGTTTGGATAAGCACCAGTTGCAACTCGGTGAGGGCGAAGTGGCTGCCCACGCACAGGCGCGGCCCGCCGCCGAAAGGCAAGTAGCCGTAGGCGGGCACCGGCGGCTGCGCCCCGGCCGCAAAGCGCTCGGGCCGAAACACTTCGGCATCGGGCCACAGCCCGGCGTGGTGGTGCATGCCATACACGTAGAGCGAGAACACACTGCCCTTCGGAATCGGCACACCTTGAAAATCATCGTCTTCGGTGGCTACGCGGTCGATAATCCAGGCGGGTGGGTAGAGGCGCATGGCCTCCTGCACCACTTGCAGGGCGTAGGGCACGCGGGGCAGGTCGTCAAACTCGGGCGCTTGGCCGCCGGGCAGCTCGCGCTCGGCTTCGGCCACCAGCTTTTCCTGCGCCTCGGGGTGGCGGGCCAGCAAGTAGAAAGCCCAGGCCAGGGCGTTGGCCGAGGTTTCGTGGCCGGCCACGAGCAGGATATTTAGCTCATCAACCAACTGGTTTTCAGTCATCGGCTCGCCGTTGTCTTCGTAGCGGGCATCGAGTAGCATTTGCAGCAGGTCGTCGGGCGGGGGCGTGCCGGGCGGCAGCACGGCCGTGGCTTCGCGGTGGCGGGCTATGCCGGCGCGCACCAGCTCGCGCAGGCGCAACGCCAGGGCGTCGTGCCGCTGGTAGTCGCGCCGCAGCCAATGCAGCGGCCGCAGATACGGCTGCCGCACGGTGGTGACGTAAAACCACTGAATGGCCGTGAGCCAGTCGCTGAGCTGCGTCAGTTCGGCATCACTCAGGGCGTCGCCAAACACCGACTGCGCCACAATGCGAAAGGCTACCCGCGTCATGGCGGCGTGCATGTCTATTTCTACCGGCTGTTTTTCAGCGGCTTGGGCATCCAGCTCGCGCACCCATTCATCGGCCGCGGCCCGCATCAGGCGCGTGAGGCCGGTTAGCTTTTGGCGGTGAAAGCCGGGCTGAATAAGCCGGCGCTGCCGCAGCCAGTCGGCCCCGTCGTTCGTCAGCAGGCCCTTGCCTAGGTAGCGCAATAGCCCGTGCGTGAGGTCGGACTTGTGGTAACGGCGGTGGTTTTTTTGCAGCACGTGCTGCACCAGCGCCGGGTCGCGCGTGACGATGGACGGCTTCACGCCGCCCAGGTACAGCCGCACCGTGTCGCCGTAGGCGGCCAGCACCTTGTTGAGGTTGCCCACCGGGTCGCGAGCTTTTTTCAGCGATTGGCGCAGCGTGAGCCAGCGCGGCACCTGCGGCCAGGTAGTGGGGGCGGTGGGTGGGGTGGGCATTTTTAAGAGCTAGCGAAAGGGAAATAGTATTGTCATGCTGAGCGCAGCGTAGCGAAGTCGAAGCATCTCTACCTCAATACTAACTTCCTACGCTAACAATGAAGCGGTAGAGATGCTTCGGCTCCGCTGCGCTGCGCTCAGCATGACAGTCGTTAATAAAGGCATCACTCCGATATCACCAGCGCCCGCGGCAGCTCAAATTTCAGCTCGCGGCTTTTGCTGCGGCCGTGTAGCTGGGTCAGAAAGCCATCCAGCTCCGACTTGTATTCGAGCCACAAATCCTCGTGCAGGTTCTTGGGAATGAGCTGCGTGAGGCGCGTAGCCAGCCGCGCCGTGCCCACGTAGAAGCCCTGGTACACACTATCGAACTGCCCGGTGTAGTGCTCAAAAATCAGCCGCAGCGTGTACATGTTCAGGTCGATTTCGAGCTGCTTACTTTTCGTGACGCGGCGGGCGCGGGCGGCCTCCTGCAAGGCGGCGCGCAGGGCTTTGACGAGGCTGCGATTGAGCAAGCGGCCCGTCACGGCTACGTTGAATAGCTCGTGGATGCGGTCGGCGCTGGCTTCGTACACGCTTTCGACGGTGCTGTCGGGCAGCAGCTCGAAGGCGAAGGTGTCGTAGAGCTCGGCGTCGCGGCGCACGGCGCGCAGCACCAGCGCCTCCTTTTCCTTTTCGGACAGGCGGGCCAGGGCTTTTTTGAAATCGGAGGAAGGAACGGGCATAAGCAAAAAGGCAGGGCCGCTAAGTTACCGGCTGCACGGTGGACCCTGCGGGTCCGCGCGTGCGTGCGGCCAGCCACTACCCCGCGCGGACCCGCAGGGTCCACGGTACAGCTTGCCGAACACCCGGCCCGCTGGCCGGTTTAATACGCAGCCGCACGGCGGCACTTTTCTTCTTTTTTCGTTTCTTAATCTATTGTTCATGAGCGACCAAACGCCCACCTACGCCAAGACTTTTGCCATTGGCGGCGACCTCACCGTAAACCGCCTCGGCTACGGGGCCATGCGCATCACCGGCCCCGGCATCTGGGGCCCGCCCCAGGACCACGAGGAGAGCATCCGGGTGCTCAAACGCGCCGTGGAGCTGGGCATCAATTTTATCGACACCGCCGACAGCTACGGCCCCAACGTATCGGAGGAGCTGATTGCCGAGGCGCTGCACCCCTACCCCGCCGGCCTGGTCATTGGCACCAAGGGCGGCCTGCTGCGCACCGGCCCCAACCAATGGCCCGTCGATGCCAGCCCCAAGCACCTCGAAGAAGCGCTGCACGGCAGCCTCCAGCGCCTGAAAGTAAAGCAAATTGACCTCTACCAACTGCACCGCATCGACGACAAGGTGCCGGCCGAGGACACGTTTAAGTTTCTGCAAAAAGCCCAGCAGGATGGACTGGTAAAGCACATTGGCTTGTCGGAAGTCAACGTGGACCAGATTAAACAGGCGCAGGAGTTTTTCCCGGTGGTGTCGGTGCAGAATATGTACTCGGTCGATAACCGCAAGTGGGAAGCCGTGCTCGACTACACCCGCGCGCAAAATATGGCTTTCATTCCGTGGTACCCATTGGCCGGCGGCAACGCCGAGGCGCTGAAGGCGCTGGAGCAAGTAGCCCAGAAACACGGTGCTACGCCGCAGCAAATTGCGTTGAGCTGGCTGTTGCACCATTCGCCTAACATCCTGCTCATTCCGGGCACCTCTAAGGTGAAGCACCTGGAAGAGAACGTAAAAACGGCGGACATCGCGCTGTCGGCCGAGGATATGGCGGCGCTGGATAAGGTGGGAAAATAACGTAGTACCCCACCCCCAGCCCCTCCCCTCCGGGAGAGGGGAGCCGGACGTTCGCCAACGCCTGCTTGCGGTGGGCTCCCCTCTCCCGGAGGGGAGGGGCTGAGGGTGGGGTATTACGCCTGACGAGCAATAATTAACACTCAACCAATCACCATGAAATACAACCTCTTAGGCAACACCGGCCTCAAAGTATCGGAGCTGTGCCTGGGCACCATGACCTTCGGCACCACGGGCGGGCGCTTCGGGGCCATCAGCGGCGTCGACCAGGCGGGGGCCGACGCGCTCACTAGGCGTGCCTTCGACGCGGGCATCAACTTCATCGACACGGCCAACGTGTACAGCGAGGGCCACTCGGAGGAAATGACCGGGCAGGCGCTACGCAACCTCGGCCTCAACCGCTACGACGTGGTGCTGGCCACCAAAGTGCGCGGTAAAATGGGCGACGGCCCCAACGATACCGGCCTGACGCGCAAGCACATTATGGCCCAGGCCGAAGCCAGCCTCAAGCGCCTCAATACCGACTACATCGACCTTTACCAAACGCACAGCTTCGACCCGCTCACGCCCTGGGAGGAAACGCTGCGCGCCCTCGACGACCTCGTGCGCCAGGGCAAGGTGCGCTACATCGGGGCCAGCAACGTGGCCGCCTGGCAGCTAATGAAGGCGCTCGGCGTGTCGCAGTATCAGCACCTCGAAAAGTACGTGTCGCTGCAAGCCTACTACACCATCGCGGGCCGCGAGCTGGAGCGCGAAATCGTGCCGCTGCTACTCGACCAGAAGGTGGGCCTCATGGTGTGGAGCCCGCTGGCCGGCGGCTTCCTCAGCGGCAAGTACACCCGCGACAACCAGCAGGCCGAAGGCCGGCGCAGCAGTGGCTTCGACTTTCCACCCGTGAATAAAGACCTGGCCTTTAATATCATCAACAAGCTGCGGCCGCTGGCCGAAGCCAAGAGCAGCACCGTGGCTTCGCTGGCGCTGGCCTGGCTGCTGCACCAGCCGGTGGTGAGCAGCGTGATTATCGGGGCCAAGAAAATGGCGCAGCTCGACGACAACCTCACGGCCGTGGACGTGAAGTTCACGCCCGAAGAGTTGCAGCAGCTCGATGAGGTCAGCAAGCTGGTGTCGGAGTATCCCGACTGGATGCTGGAATTCACGAGCGGCGACCGGAAGGTGGAGTAGGTAATTGGGGTAATCCGTCATGCTGAGCGGAGTCGAAGCATCTCTACCGCTTCGTTGCTGGGCGTAGAGACGCAATATTTTGCGTCTTACGTCAGGCGAGCCTCCCTGATGGCAAATTCTAAATTGATTATCAACATCTTGTCGTTGCCGAACAATCGCTGCCTGATGCAAGACGCAAAATATTGCGTCTCTACGCCTAGCAACGAAGCGGTAGAGATGCTTCGACTCCGCTCAGCATGACGGATTACCCCAATTACCCATTCCGCGAGAAACGAAACCATCGCGGCGCGGGTTAATAGTCGCTGCTACCTTTCTACCGTCGGCTTCGGCTGCCGTATTTTTGTGTTATGGCATTTCCCGCTACCCGCCCGCAAACTGACTACCAGGACGATGTGCTGCTGCTCGAAGAAGAGCAGGAACTGCGCACCCTCGTCGTGTACAACGACGACGTGAATACGTTCGACCACGTCATCAAGACGCTCATCGACGTGTGCGAGCACGAGCCCGAGCAGGCCGAGCAGTGCACGCTGCTCATTCACTACAAAGGCAAGTGCGCCGTGAAGAATGGCACGTTTGAAGAGCTGGAGCCGCGCTGCTCGGCCATTCATGACCGCGGTATTTCGGCTGACATCGTATAGCGCGCCCGCGTTTTCGCCCGCGCTCACGCCTAAAAAAAAGCGCCCATCAGACCTTTCCCTGCTCTTGGAGGAAAGGCCCGATGGGCGCTTTTACGCTGGCGGCCAGCCGGGGCTAGTAGCCGGGGTTCTGGGTCAGCTTGGAGTTTTTGGCCAGGTCACCCTGCCAGATGGGCATCAGATTCTGGAAGCTGAAGTACTTGTTTTCCAGAATTTTCACCTTGGTATAGGTGGTACCGGCAGCGTTGATGAGCATGCCGTAGGACGGCGTGTTCATCACGCCGTTGGTGCCGGCCGCGATTTGCCAGCGGCGCACGTCAAACCAGCGCTTTTCTTCGAAGGCCAGCTCGATGCGGCGCTCGCGGCGGATGTAGTCGCGCATCTGGCTCTGGCTCATGCCGGTGGCCAGGTTGGGCAGATTGGAGCGGGTGCGCAGGCGGTTGAGGGCGCTGTACACGCTGGCGTCGGGGCCCACGGCCTCGTTCTGGGCTTCGGCGTAGCTGAGCAGCACCTCGCCGAGGCGGAAGATGATGTAGTTGGAACCGCCCGAATTTTGGGCGCGGCTGGTTTGGGCCAGAATGCGCTCGTCTAGGGTCTTACGGAAGTAGTAGCCCGTGTTCGAGATGTCGCTGGTCGAGTTGATGTCGATGGCGTTGTTGCCGCCCACACGGGTCGTGATGATGTCGCCCTGCCACGACGCACCATCGTAGATGATGGACTGGTAGAAGCGCTGCTCGCGGTTGGTGTAGGGCTTGTTGGGGTCGTAGCCCGAGTTGGGGTCGGTGATGGGCAAGCCGTTGCTCATCAGGTAGTCATCGACCAGGTTCTGGGTCGGCGCGATGCTACCCCAGCTTTGCTGCACGCCCTTCACGTACACCGGGCCCAGCATACCCTCGCGGGCGTGGCCTTTGGTGACGGGGATGTACTCCTTGTTGAAAATAACCTCGCTGTTGTCGTTATTCTCAATCAAAAACATCGCGGCGTAGTCCGAAAACAGCGAGTAAGTGCCTAGGTCCATCACCTGCTTATTGGTGGCGGCGGCGGTAGCCCACTTGGTCAGGTCGTTGCTGGTGTTATGCAGGGGGCTGGCGGCGTAGAGCTGCACCCAACCCTTGAGGGTGAGGGCCGCGCCCTTGGTAGCGCGCCCGTCGCCCTTCTTAATCGAGGTTGCGGGCAGGTCGGCGGCGGCGGCATCGCAGTCGGCCGCAATGAAGGCCACCGTGGCGTCCATCGTGCTGCGGGGCACCAGCAGGTCCGAGCCGTCCGAATCGCTCAGCGGCTTGTCAATCAGCGGCACGCCGCCGTAGTTGGTGGCCAGCGCGGTGTAGAAAAACGCCCGCATGAAGCGTATTTCGGCGGTGCGCTGCTTTTTCCAGCTGGCCGAGAAATTGGCCGAGTACTTGTTGACGTTTTGCAGGAACAGGTTGCACTTGCGAATGTTGGTGTACGTGCCGCCCCAGTTCCACCACCCGCTGGGGCCGGTGGGCAGGTTGTTGGCCGAGATGGCTCCCGCCTTCACCAGGCTCTGGCCATCGAGCCACGAGGCCCCGCAAAAACCGTTGTCGGTGTACTGCTCGGTTATTTGGTACTGGTTGTAGACATCCGGAATGTTGTTGTAGATGTCGTTGACGATGAGGTCAGCGTTCGTTTCGCTGGCGTAGGCGTTGGCTTCGTTGAGGGCGTTTTTGGGATTAACGTTCAGGAAGTCATCGTTTTTGCAGCCGCCCGCCACGAGCAGGGCGCTGAGCGCCAGGCCGGTAGCCAGGGGCCGTAGCTTAAGGTTTTTCATGGTGGGAATACTTAGAAGTTGATGTTAGCGCCCAGCGACCACACGCGCTGCTGGAAGTAGTTGCGGTTGGTGCCATTCTGGTCGGGGTCCACGGTTTCGCGGATGTAGGGCGTCCAGGTGGCCAGGTTCTGGCCCGAGGCGTAGATGCGCACCGACTTGAGCGCATTGTGCAGGGTAGCGCTGCTGAAGGTGTAGCCAAACTCGAAGCTCTTGAGGCGCACGTAAGCCCCGTTGCGAATCCACCACGACGAGCCCTGGGTGTTGTTGCTGGTGGGCGAGCCCGTGAGGCGCGGGTACAGCGTATTGGTGCGGTCGGGGCGCCAGTACTCGTTGTATTGCAGCTCGGTAGCCGAGCTAGAGGCGTCGAAGGGCCACACGATGGGGCCGGTCATGTAGAAGCTGGTCAGGGCCGCGCCCTGCACCAGCACGTCCACGTCGAAGTTCTTGAAGGTGAGGCGCGGGGCCAGGCCGTAGATAAGCTGCGGCGTGCGCGGGCGGCCGATAACCACCTGGTCGTTGGCATCGATTTTACCATCGCCGTTCTGGTCCTGGTAGCGAATGTCGCCGGCGCGCACCGGCCCGAAGGTCGGCGTCGGAATGCCCGATTTCAGCGTGGTGCCGTCGGCCGCGAAGTCGTCGGAAGTGAAATAGCCCAGCGCCTGCAAGCCAAACTGCGTGCCGATGGGGCGGCCCGAAATACGGCGGTTGGGGTTTTCGGCGGTGGAGGCGTTTTCGTAAATCTGCTCTTGGTTGTTGCGGGCGTAGGTCAGCGTGCCGGTTACGTCGAGGTTCCAGTTCTTAGCGAAGTGGCGCGAGGTGCGGACGGTCAGGTCCACGCCACGGTTGGTGATGATGCCCGCATTCACGAGGCCTACGCCGATGCCGTACTCACCGGGCAGCACGTTGCTGCGCGAGGTCAGCACGTTGGCACGCTTCTCGTGGAAGAAGTCCACTTCCACGTTCAGCAGGCCCTTCCACAGCGTGGCCTCAAAGCCGATGTCCGTCTTATTAGCGCGCTCCCAGGTGATGCTGGGGTTGCCCTGGCGCACTTCATACAGGCCCTGCGTGGGCGCGCCATCGAGCACCGCACCGCCACGGGGCGAGTAGGGGCTCAGGTACTCAAAGGCGGCAATTCTGCCGTCGATGTACGGGTAAGCGCCCGATTGGCCCCACGAAGCGCGGATTTTCAGGTTATCGAGCCAGGTGAAGCGGTCCTTGATAAACGATTCCTCGCTCAGGCGCCAGCCGGCCGAGAAGGCCGGGAAGAAGCCGAAGCGGTTGCCGGGCGCGAAGAGGTAGCTGCCATCGTAGCGGCCCGAGGCCTCCAGCAGATACTTGCCATCGTAGGCGTAGGTAGCGCGGTAGATGTAGCCAATCTGCTTAGTTTCGTAAGACGAGCCGGCGTTGGTAGCGTCCGAAGCGGCTGGCCCACCAAAGTCGAGCTCGTCAATCGACGTGTTGTAGTTGATTTTACGAGCCTGGAATTCCTGGTGGTATAGGCTGCGCGATTCTACCACGGCCAGGCCCGTCACGGCGTGCTTGCCGAAGGTGTTGGCGTAGTTGAGGTAGCCCTGGAAGGTCAGCGCCCGGTCCTGCTCGTAAAACTGGCGGAAGCTCGGCTTGGTACTGCCCTGAATGCCTTGGTTATAGGTATACGGGTTGGTATTGGTGTTTACGTTGTAAAAAATAATCGGCGTGGTGTACGTGCGCTGAAACGAGCTTTTGGGGTCGAAGCTCGCCGTACCCTTGATGCTCAAGCCTTTGACGAACGGCAATTGCTGCTCAATCATCAGCTGCGCCTGGGTGCTCGGGTTCTGGTTGACCTGGTAGCCGCTGCCGTAGATTTCGCCGATGAGCGACTGGCCGATGTAGCCCGAAGGGTAGCCGTTGCTGAAGCGCACCGGCGTAGTGGGTGCCTGGCGGTAAGCCTGTTGCAAGATAGTACCAGCCCCGAACGATGGGAAATTCTGCTCCTCAATCCAGCTGTTCACCGTGAGGCCCACGCGGGTGGTGCTGGTGGGCTGGGCCGTCACGCTCAGCGAGCCGTTGTATTTGTTGAGGTAGGTCGAGCTCCACATGCCCTGCTGGTGCGTGTAGCCCAGCGAGGCGAAGTACTGCACCTTCTCCCCGCCGCCCGACAGCGACAGGTTGTGGTACGTCAGGAGGCGGTTGGGCTTGATGATGTCGCGCAGCGCGTCGCCGTTGGGGTGGCCGTCGGGGTCCGAGCCGTCCTGAAACTTTTGCAGGTCGTCGGCCGAGTACGGCAGCGCCCGGTTGGGGTCGTTGGGGAAGTCGTTGGCGACCGTGGCATTACGCATTTGCGCGTACTGGTACGAGTTCACCATCTTGGGCACGCGGGTGGGGTTCTGGATGCCCACGTAGCCGTTGTACGACAGCTGCGGCGCGCCCTGGCTGCCGCGCTTGGTCGTCACCAGAATTACGCCGTTGGCCCCGGCCACGCCGTAGGGCGCTACCGCGGCGGCGTCTTTCAAGACCGTAATCGTCTCAATAGTATTGGGGTCGAGGCGGCTGAAATCGCGCGGCACGTTGTCCACGATGTACAGCGGCGAGGTGCCGCCGGTAGTGCCGATGCCCCGAATCTGCACGCTGGCTCCGTCGTAGCCGGGCTCGCCCGAACTCTGCACCGCCACCACGCCAGCCACGCGGCCCACGAGCGAGTTGGTGAGGTTCACAACGGGCTTCTGGGCAATGTCGGCGGCAGGCAGCGTCGACACGGCGGCCGTGGTCGAGGTTTTTTTCTGGGTGCCGAAGCCTACTACTACCACTTCTTCGAGCGAGTTGGCTTGCTCCAGCAGCTTGATGTTGACCTTGGCCCCGTCGCGCACGGCCACTTCCTGGCTCACGTAGCCCACGAAGGAAAACACGAGCGTGGTCGCGCCGGCTGGCAGGCTCAGGCTGTAGTTGCCCGATGCGTCGGTGGTAGTGCCCACGGCCTGGTCTTTCACCCGCACCGTCACGCCGGGCAGGGGCGAGCCTTTCTGGTCGGTAACCTGGCCGGCTACGGGCGCTTCCTGGGCCGGCAGGCCGAAGCGCCGGGCCACGTGGGCCGGGGCCGCGGCCACCGGCGTGGCGAGGGCGCTCAGCAGGAGCAGGCTCAAAATCTTGTTGCGCGGCGCAGGACTGCGTTTGCGTTTAGTACTCATTTTTGCAAATAAGGGAGTGGGATAAGAAGAGGAAAAACGACGGGCGAATCGGCGCGGGGCCGGGGCCTTTCGGGGCCGAAAACCGGGCTAAACCAGGGGCAGCGGGTAAGCTATTGGCACGCGATGCGCTGGATGGGCAAGCGCTATTTGCTGGCCTGGCCCCACGCCGGATGGTCGGGCAAAACTATCGGCCGGGCTACCTTTTTCAGATGGACTTTTTCCCGCAAACAGGGGGGTATTTTCGGCTTTTTCCCCTGCGCTCAATATCCGACAAGCGCTTTTTAATCAGCGACTTATTATAATCGATAAACTACTCCCCAATAAGTTAAAGCTAAATTCATACTCGCTTAATGCCATCGGGCCCACCACTCGCTGCCCGGCCGGCCGCAACCTTTCAGTCCAGGCCCGGCGGCTACCCCAAGCGGCGGCCGAGCTTAATCTTTTGCGCCTGCTTATTTTTACGCTGCCGCTTTGCCGGCCGGCTTTTCCTTAAAGGCCGCGCCGGTTTTTTGCCTTGCTTTCTGCCCCTACCCTTATGCCCGCTGCCGCCCGCCTGCTCACCCTGCTGCTCCTGCTGGGGCTGGCGGCGCGGGCGCAGGACACGGCCCCCAACGAGCTGCGCTTCGAGCACCTGACCGTGGACCAGGGCCTGAGCCACAGCGACGCCATGGCTGTGGCCCAGGACCGGGCGGGCTTCATCTGGGTGGGTACCAACCACGGCCTCGACCGCTACGACGGCTATGAGCTGCGCCCCTATCGCCTGCCCGTGAACGCCGACGGCGTGTCGAGCAACCGCATCAAAGTGCTGCACGTGGCCCCGGCCACCGGCCGCCTGTGGGTGGGCACCGAGCGCAGCGGCCTCAGCTACTACGACGCCGCTACCGACCGCCTCGTGCCGCTGGCTGGCCAGCCAGCCCCGGCCGCCGCCCGGCCCTTACTGGCAAAGCTCGCCGCCCAAACCATCCTGGCCCTGGCCACCGACGCGCAGGATTGCCTGTGGGCCGGCACAGCCGAGGGCGGCTTGTTTCGGCTGCGCTTCGGAGCGGGGGGCGGGCTGGCCGAGCTACGGCAGGTGCCCGTGCCCCGGCTTGAGGCGGCGGCCGGCGATATGCAGGTATCGAGCTTGGCCGCCGATGCCGAGGGCAAGGTGTGGGTGGGCACCTACAACTACGGCCTGCGCGTGGTGCGGCCCGACGCACCTACCCTAATCGCCGAGCCCACTACCCTCACCGAAGGCGTGCGGGCGCTGCACCTCGACCGGCGCGGCGACCTTTGGATTGGCCTCGACCAGCAAGTGCTGTGGGTGAGCGCCGCCAACCGCCGCACCGTCCGCGAGCTGGCCGCCCACCCCCAGCCCCAGACGTATCCGCAGCTGCAATCGCTGCTGCTCGACTCATTTGGGCGGCTTTGGGTGGGCACTATTTACGGGCTGTACATCTGGGAGGCGGCCACGGGCACCGGGCTGGCCCCGCCGCTGCGCCCCACCCCTACCCTGCTGCTGCCCCAGGATGGCGAGCCAACGGGCATCAACTCGGAGCGCGTGCACCAGATTTTTGAGGACCGCACCCAGGTGATGTGGCTGTGCGCCTCGGCCGGCGGCCTCAACCGGGTGGATTTGCGCCGTAAGCCTTTCGGGCGGCTGCGGCGGCAGCTGGCGGGCCAGGCCACGCTGCCCAATAACTACATCAACGCCGTTTATAAGGAAGAGGCGACCAATACGCTGTGGCTGGGCACCCGCAACGGCGTATCGGCCTACGACCTGGGCCGGCACACCTACCGCAATTACTTTGGCCAGGACGCGGCCGGCGTGCGGCGCGGGGCCGACGTGTCGGCCATCTGCCAGACCCACGACGGGGCCTTGTGGTTTGGCACGCGGGGCCGGGGACTACTGCGCCTCACGCGCCGGGCGGGCCGCGACGTGCTCACCGAGTTCAACCAGCTGCCCGATGGCAGCTACCTCAGCGCGGCCAGCATCGAGCGGCTGGCCGAGGACCGCTACGGCACGCTGTGGGTGGCTACGTTCAATCACGGCTTGATGCGCTTTAGCCTAGGCGGCAAGCTTTTGGGGGCCTACGACAAGCAACGCACGCACCTGCCGACCGACAATTTCACCTTCCTGCTACCCGACTTGCAGCGCGACGTGCTGTGGGCCAGCACTACCAATGCGGGCTTGCTCAAGCTGCGCGCCACGCCCGACTCGCTGGTGCTGCTGCGGCAGTTTTGGCACAGGCGCGGCGCGGCGGGCGGCCTGCGCGTAAACTACACCTGGCCGCTGCTGCTCGACCGCCGCCAGCACCTCTGGATTGGCACCATCGGGGGCGGGCTGCACCAGCTCACTACCGATGGGCGGGACCGCGACACTATCCGTAGCTACCGGGCCACCCTGCCCGAAGACGATGTGGAAAGCCTGCTCACTGACGACGCGGGCAACCTCTGGGTGGGCGGCACCGGCCTCTACCGCTACGCGCCCGCCACCCGCCAGTGCGTGCGCTACGACGTGGCCGACGGCCTGCAAAGCAACGCCTTTAAGATTGGCGCGGCCGCGCGCGGGGCCGATGGCACGCTCTATTTCGGCGGCATCAATGGCATCAGCTACTTCCAGCCCTCGGCCATCCAACCCAATCCGTACCGGCCGGTGGTGCAGCTCACGGGGCTGCGCATTGCCAACCAGCCGGTGGCCGTGGGCCAGCTTTTCAACGGCCGCGTGCTGCTGGCGCGCCCGCTGTCGGCGCCGCAAACGGTGACGATTAAGCCCTCGGAAAACGACTTTTCGGTGGAATTCGTGGGCTTGAACTACGCCAACCCCGACAAAAACCGCTACGCCTACCAGCTCGAAGGCTACAACCAGGGTTGGGTGTACCCGGCCCCCGGCCAGCGCACGGCCAGCTTCGCCAACCTGCCGCCCGGCCGCTACACCCTGCGCGTGAAAGCCAGCAACGGCGAGGGCGGCTGGAGCGCTCGGCCGGCCACCATCACCTTCGACGTGCGCGCGCCGTGGTATAAAACCGGCTGGGCGTATGCGCTCTACGCGCTGGTGCTGGTGGGCGCGGTAGCGCTGTACCGCCGTATCGAAATGACGCGCCAGGAGCTGAAAAGCAAGCTGGCGCTGGAGCATTTTCAGGTCGAAAAAGAAAAGGAGCTGACCAACCTCAAGCTCGGCTTTTTCACCAACGTAAGCCACGAGCTGCGCACGCCGCTCACCCTGATACTGGGGCCGATGGAAGACCTGCTGCGCAGCCGCGGCCCGGTGGCCGACCTGCGCAGCAAGGTGCTGCTGATGCACCAGCAGGCCCGCAAGCTACTCGACTTGGTAAACCAGCTGCTCGATTTTCGGAAGGTGGAAAGCGGGTACGTGCCGCTGCGCGCCAGTCTGGGTGAGGTAGGGCCATTCGTGGCCGGTCTGCACGCCAGCTTTCAGCACCAGGCCCAGGAGCGCGGCATCGATTACCGGATAACGTTGCCCGCCGAGCCCATGCGCCTGTATTTCGACCGCAGCAAGCTCGAAATTATCCTCACCAACCTGCTGGCCAACGCCCTCAAGTACACCCCGGCTGGCGGGCGCGTAGAGCTGGCGGCGGCGCTGGTGGGCAGCGCCGAGGGCGAGGCCCGCTACCGGGGCGGCGCGCTGGTCGACAATTACTTGAAAATCACCGTCAGCGATACCGGCGTGGGCATCGCGGCGCACGAACTGGGGCGCATCTTCGACCCGTATTACCAGGCTGCCAACACCGACACGCTGCGCATGGCGGGTACCGGCATCGGGCTGGCGCTGGCCCGGCAGTTTGCCCGGCGGCACGGCGGACAGCTGGCGGTAGCCAGCACGCCGGGCGCGGGCACTACGTTTGAGCTGCGCCTGCCGCTGGGCCATCAGCATTTGCAAGCTGAAGATATTCAGCCTGAAGAAATAACGCTCGCGCCCGAAGCACCTGCCGACGAGCTGCCGCCCGCCGACGAAGCCGGCCCTACCCCGGCCGCGCCCGCTGGCCCGCCGCGCCTGCTGGTGGTCGAAGACCACGCCGAGGTGCGCGCCTACTTGCAGCAGATTTTTGAGGCCGACTACGAGGTGCTGCTGGCCGAAGACGGCGTAGCCGGCTGGCAAACAACCCTGGCCGAGCTGCCCGACCTCATTATCTCGGACGTGATGATGCCGCGCAGCGATGGCCTGGAGCTGTGCCAGAAAATCAGGCAGCACCCTAAAACCAGCCACATTCCGGTGCTGCTGCTGACCGCCCGCACCGCCGAAACCCACGAGCTGGAGGCCGTGGGCCTGGGGGCCGACGAGTACATGAGCAAGCCCTTCAACCCGGTGCTGCTGCACGCCAAGGCCGAAACCCTGCTCCGCAACCGCCGCAAGCTGCACGAGTACTACCAGCGCCAGGTGCTGCTGCAACCCACCGAGCTGGTAGTGGCCGACGCCGACCGCGAATTCCTCGAAAAAGCGATGGGCGTGGTCGAGCAAAACCTGGAAAATCAAGAATTTAGTGTGCAGGTGCTGGTGAAGGAAATGGCTATGAGCCAGTCGGTTTTCTACCGTCGCATCAAGAGCATCACCGGCCAAACGGCAGTCGAATTTATCCGCGACGTGCGCCTGCGCCGCGCTGCCCAGCTGCTCACCCAAACCACCTTGCGCCCTCTCGAAGTGGCCGTGCAGGTGGGCATCGAAGACCCGCGCTACTTCCGCCAGACCTTCCAGAAGCTCTTCGGCCTCTCGCCCACCGAGTACGCCAAGCAGCACCGCGCCACCTCGGAGGCCACGCGCGGCCAGGCGAAGAAAAAGTACTTCGAGTAGGGTGTGGGGTAAGGCCGTTGGGCAGTGTAGAGACGCAATAGTTGGAGTCTTGCGTCTGACGTTGCTGAGCAGCGTTCTCTAACGCAAGACTCCAACTATTGCGTCTCTACACTCTTCATACGCTACTCAAAAACCGCCCTCATATCACGCGCCTCGGGAACGCCGCCGGGCCATTCGCTTGTTTTAAACCGATGCCTGGGGCGGGTTTTACTTTTGCGGGAACCCCGCCCGCGCTCGTCCCGCCGCTACCTTTCACCAAACGGCTGCCGTCCGGCGCGGCCGTTTTGCTTCTCCTATGGATTTTCCTTCCAAACTCATTGAAAACGCGGTCGTTGAGCTGTCGCGCCTGCCCGGCATCGGCAAAAAAACGGCCCTGCGCCTGGCATTGCACTTGCTGAAAGCCGAGAGCGACACGACCGCCAACCTAGCCGAGGCCCTGGCCAAAATGCGCTTTGACATCACGTATTGCAGCAGTTGCCACAGCATTTCGGATGCCGCGCAGTGCAGCATCTGCGCCAACCCGCTGCGCGACCGCAGCACGGTGTGCGTGGTGGCCGACGTGCGCGACGTGATTGCCATCGAAAACACGGGGCAGTACCAGGGTGTGTACCACGTGCTGGGCGGCGTCATCTCGCCCATCGAGGGCGTGGGGCCAGCCGATTTGCACATCGACTCGCTGGTGGAGCGGGCCGGGGCCGAGGCCTCGGAGATTCGCGAAGTCATCCTGGCCATTTCGCCCACGATGGAGGGCGACACTACCGCCTTCTACCTCTCGCGCCGCCTGCGCGACTTCGAGCAGCTCAATATCAGCACCATCGCGCGCGGCATTCCAATGGGCGGCGAGCTGGAATACGCCGACGAGATTACGCTGGGCCGCAGCATTGTGGAGCGCCAGCGGCAGCTGCGCTAGCCGCGCCGAGTGTACCGTAAGCTTTAGCTTGCGAGCGAGCGCAGCGAGCAGCCGCGCTGGCAGGCGTTGGCTTACGCCGATGTTCGCTACGCTCACTCGCAAGCTAAAGCTTACGGTACATCTTAACTTCGCCGCCCTGTGGTGAAGCTTTCCGTCGTCATCGTCAATTATAACGTCTGCTACTTTTTGGAGCAGGCGCTGCTGTCGGTGCGGCGGGCGGCCGGGCGGCTGGGCGAGCCGGTCGAGGTGTTCGTGGTTGATAACAACTCGGCCGATAGCTCGGTGGCGATGGTGCGGGCGCGCTTCCCCGAAGTCATTCTGATTGAGAATAAAGACAATCCGGGCTTCGCCAAGGCCAATAACCAGGCCCTGCGCCGCGCCACCGGCCAGTACCAGCTGCTGCTGAACCCCGACACGCTGGTGGAGGAAGACACCTTCCGGCGCTGCTGCGACTTTATGGACGCGCACCCGCGCTGCGGCGGGCTGGGCGTGATGATGCTGGACGGGCAGGGCCGCTTCCTGCCCGAAAGCAAGCGCGGGCTGCCCACGCCGGCCGTGGCGTTTTACAAGATATTCGGGCTGGCGGCGCTGTTTCCGCGCTCGCGGCGGTTTGGGCGCTACCATTTAGGTTTTCTCGACAAGGAAAAGGCGCACGAGGTAGCCGTGCTGAGTGGGGCCTTTATGCTGCTGCGGCAGGCCGCGCTGGCCGAGGTAGGGCTGCTCGATGAGGACTACTTCATGTACGGCGAGGACATCGACCTCTCGTACTGCCTCACGCGGGGCGGCTGGCAGAATTGGTACTACCCCGACACCCGCATTATCCACTACAAGGGCGAGAGCACTAAGCGCACGAGCGTTAATTATGTGTTCGTGTTTTACCGGGCGATGGTCATTTTTGCCCGGAAGCACTTCGCCCCTGGGCAGGCGGGGCTGTTTTCGCGGCTGATAAACGCGGCCATCTGGCTGCGGGCGGGCGCGGCGGTGGCGCAGCGCCTGGCCACCGCCGCCGCCCCGGCTTTGCTCGACGCGGGGTTGCTTTACGCCGGCATGTACGCCCTGAAAGAGTACTGGGAAAACAACCACAAGTTTGTGCGCCAGTACTATCCGCCGCAGTACATGCTGGTGGCGGTGCCGTTTTACATCGCGGTGTGGCTGCTGGCTACCTGGCTCAGCGGGGGCTACGACCGGGGCGCGCGGCCCGGCCGCATTGTGCGGGGCATCGGGGTAGGCACGCTGCTGATTTCGGCCGTTACCAACTTCCTGGATAACTGGCGCTTTTCGAAGGCGCTCATCTTGCTGGGCGGCACCTGGGCGGTGGCCGCGCTGCTGGGCCGCCGCCTGCTGGCGCACTGGCTGCGCCACGGCAACCTGCACCTGAGCGAGCCCCAGGCCAAAACCCTGGCCATCGTGGGCAGCCCCGCCGAAGCCCAGCGCGCCCGCCGGCTGCTGGCCGCCGCCCAGGTGCCGGCCAACGTCATCGGCTACGTGGCCCCGGCCGCGCCCCCGGCCGATGCGAACTTGCTGCCCGACTACCTCGGCGACGCCGCCCAGCTGCCCGAGCTGGTGCGCCTCTACGAACTCAACGAGCTGATTTTTTGCGGGCAGGATTTGCCCGTGCAGCGGATTATCGACCTCATGCTGCGTGTGCCGGCGCAGCCGGCCGTAGCCTACAAGATTTTGCCCGAGGGTAGCGACTACATCATCGGCAGCAGCAGCAAAGACGCGCCCGGCGACTACTACACCCTCGACACTACCCTGCGCCTGCACCAGCCCGCCCAGCGCCGCACCAAGCGCCTACTCGACTTGGTAGCCAGCGTGTTGCTGGCAGTGGGCGCTCCGCTGCTGCTGTGGGGCCAGCGGCGGCCGGGCGGGCTACTCCCCCATTGCTGGCAGGTGCTGCGGGGCCGCCGCACCTGGGTGGGGCTGCGCTACTCGGCGGCCACGGGCGGCGTGCCGGCCGTGCTGTCGCCGGCCGACGTGGCCCCGGCCGCCGCGCCGCTCTCGGCCGCCACGAAGCAGCGGCTGGAATACCTCTACGCCAAGGGCTACGAGCCCGAGCTCGATGTGCGCGTGCTGTGGCGGGGCTGGCGCGGGCTGGGCGGCTAGCGCGGCGCTTTTCTCCCGAGGTGGGTTTTTGCCTTGAATAGGTGGCTTTGAATGGGGCCGGGCTGGGTGGGCCTGCGTGGTGGCGGCAAAAGTATTTTCTGGCGGCGCTTGCATACTTCTATTTGGGTTGTAACGTTGCTAATAGCTAATACTCTACCTCCATTTCCCCATCCCGCCCTATGCCCACTTTTCCTCCTGCTAAGCCGGTATCTTGGCCCCACTGGCTGCTTACATGCCTCTTTGTGGCGGTGCTGGGACTGCTGGCGCGCCCGGCCCACGCCACGCACCTGCGGGCCGGCGACATTCAGGCCAAGGTCGACACCACGCCTACCCGCAACCCAAACCGGATTTTTTCAAGCTGACGCTCTACCGCGATACCAGCCCCGGGTCGGCACCGCAGCTCAACGCAACGCTTTTTTTCGGCGACGGCACCCGCAGCCCGGCCGTGCTACCAACCATAGACAGGCCCTTCGGCTTCGACACGAACGTGATGACGTTCTACTTCGAGCACACTTACCCTGGCTCGGGCAGCTACGTGGCCAGCTTCATCGAGGCCAACCGCTCGCGCGGGGTGGTGAACATGACCCGCTCGGACGCGCAGACGTTTTACCTCAGCACCACCATCACCACCGACCCTGGCCTGGGGCTCAACCACTTACCCATACTACATGCACCGGCTATCGACCGGGCCGCAGCGGGGCAAGTGTTTCTGCACAATCCGGCGGCCGACGATATCGACGGCGACTCGCTGGTTTTCTACCGCAAGGTTAGCCAGCAGTCGCTGACGTTCGGCAGTGGTACTACGCTGCCCGCCACCTACGTGCCCGACCACGTGCCCTGCACTGGCTTCCAGTTCCCTAACAGTCAGGCATTTGGTGTGCCGCCGCGAAACCCGGTGCAGGTGTCGTACAAAGACAACAACGGCGTAGAGCTGGCCCAGATTGGCGACACCGCCATTTTTCAGATGGACCGCCGCACCGGCCAGATAGTCTGGAACGCGCCGCTGCGCACGGGCATCTACAACGTGGCCTTTGTGGTGGAGGAATGGCGGCGCAATGGCTTTACCCGCATCAAGATTGGGGAGGTAATCCGCGACATGCAGATAACCGTGGTGGCGGCCGTAAACCTGCGCCCCACCATCAAGATTCCGCAGGATACGTGCGTGGTGGCGGGCACGCTGCTGCGCAAAAACGTGACGGCTACCGATGCCAACACGGCGGCCTCGCCGGCCTCGCCCATCCAGCTGTTTGCCTACGGCGGCATGTTGCCACCGGCCACGTTCAGCCAGTCGGCGCAGGGGCCGCCCCGCGCTGTGGGCACGTTTACCTGGACGCCGGGCTGCGAGCGCATTGCCCGCGAGCCGTACACCATCGTCTTTAAGGCGCAGGACACGCCGCACACCCCGCCCATCGCCGCCGACCCGCCGCTGATAGATGAGAAAGCCTGGCGCGTGACCGTCATCGGCCCCGCCCCTACCAGCCTGCGCGCCGTGCGCGGCGGCAGCCAGCAGGTGCTGCTCGACTGGGTTAGCTACCCGTGCCAGGTGGGCGCGTCGGGCGTGCTGGCCACTATTCGCATCTACCGGCGCGAGGGCTGCTACCCCTACACGCCCGCGGCCTGCGAAACCGGCATCCCGGCCGGGGCGGGCTACAGCCTGCTGGCCACCGTACCGGCCAACCTGACGAACTACGCCGACAACACCGCGCAGCGCGGCAAGACGTACTCGTACCGCATCTACGTCGCGTTTCCGCTGCCGGGCGCGGGCGCCAGCATCGTGTCGAATGAGGCCTGCCTCACACTCGACGGCCGCGCCGCCCAGCTTACCAACGTGGACGTACTGACCACCAGCGCCACTACCGGCCAAATTGCCGTGAAGTGGACGCAGCCGCGCCCCGGCACGTGCGCGACTTTTAACGCGCCGCTGGGCTACCGCCTCAGCCGCAGCAGCACGGGGGCCGCGCCCTTCGCGCTGGTGGCTACCAAAACCAGTCTGGCCGATACCACTTTCCTCGATAACAACCTGAACACGGCGGGCTCGCAATACACGTATCAGCTGGAGTTTTTCAGCGCGGCTACCACCCAGCCCGGCAGCGCCGAAACCACCGAAACCGCCCCGCTGGCCAGCAGCGTGCGCCTGGGTTTGGTGCCTAATGGCAACGCCCGCCAGAACACCCTGACCTGGCGCTACAGCGTGCCGTGGGATAACAGCCAGCAGCCCACCATCATCTACCGCCGCACGGGGCCGCCCACCGGGCCTTACACCCAGCTGGCTACCCTCACGCCGGCCGCCGGGGCTAGTAGCGCTACTTATGTCGACCAGGGGCTGACGCTGGGCCAGAACTACTGCTACTACGTGCAAACCAACGGGCAATACCCCACGCCCGTGAACTCGGCTGGCCAGCTTATCTACCGCAACCTGCTCAATAAAAGCCAGGAAGCCTGCGCCGTGCTCACGGCCTCGCCTTGCACGCCGGTGCTCACACTGGCCCCCACCAACTGCGACAGCCTGGCGGGGCTGAACCCCGGCTCGAACTTCCCGCTCGAAAACCAGCGCTACCAGAACCGCCTGCGCTGGACGGTGGGCAGCGCGCCCACCGGGTGCAGCGCCGACATTGCCTACTACCGTATCTTCTACCGCCCCACCCTCGACGGGCCGCTGGTGTTGCTCGACTCGACTGCCACGCTCACCTACCTGCACCGCAACCTGCCCAACGGGGCCGGCTGCTACGCCGTGCAGGCTGTGAGCGCGGCCGGCGTGCGCAGCGACCTCAGCAACGTGGCCTGCCAGGATAACTGCGTGTTCTTCTTTTTGCCCAACATCTTCACGCCCAACGGCGACCAGACCAACGAGAAGTTCCGGCCCAAAACCAGCAGCCCCATCACCCGCACGCACATCCAGATTTTCAACCGCTGGGGCCGCAAGGTGTACGAAAGCGACAGAGACCCCTACATCAACTGGGACGGCACGGGCGGCGACGGTGGCCCCGCCGGCAAGGCCTCGAACGGCGTGTACTACTACCTGGCCGAAGTCGAGTTTGCGGACTTCGCCCGCACCAGGCGCACCTTCAAGGGCTGGGTCGAAATAGTGCGCTAGCGCTTGACTTCAAGTAACCTAATGCAAAAGAAGCTGCCCTGACTAGGGCAGCTTCTTTTGCATTAGGAGCGGCCGGGCCCGCCACACGGCGCTAGGCTGCGCGCGCCAGCACTACCAGCAGAATAACCTGGCCGGGGTCTTTGGGCGAGAGCTTGTTGTCGAAGCTTTCCAGCTCGTAGCCTTTGGCCAGCCACTGCTTTACCTCGGGGAAGGCGCGGATTTCAGCTTCGGAAAACGGAATGGGGTTCGGGGTCTGGCCGGGGGCAGTGCCTTCCGAAAAAAAGGTCAGCAGCTTGGTGGCGGGGAGGTTGTCGGATTGCGGCACGGGGAAGACGAAAAAAAGCGGGGCAGTCCAGAATCTGCCCCTTGCGCCCGCAAAGGTGCGACGCCCGCCGCGCACCGGCCGGGCGGCCGGGCTAGCGTATTAGCTGGGCGCACTGCTACTTTTGCCATTCGCCTGGTTGCTTTTTATCCTTTGCTTATGTCCTTTAGCTCGTTGCCCGCCGCCGCGCCTACCGCCCCGGCCCCCGTTCTCTCCGACCGCATCCTGAACATGCAGGAGTCGGCCACCATCGCGATGGCTAAGAAAAGCCGCGAGCTGGCCGCTAAAGGCGTGGACGTGATTAACCTCAGCTTCGGGGAGCCCGATTTTCAGACGCCGCAGTACATCAAGGATGCCGCCAAGCGCGCGCTTGATGAGGGCTACACTTTCTACACGCCGGTGCCGGGCTACCTCGATTTGCGGCAGGCCATCTGCGACAAGTTCAAGCGCGACAACCACTTGGACTACACCCCCGCCAACATTGTGGTGAGCACCGGGGCCAAGCAGTCGCTCACCAATGCCGTGCTCTCGCTCATCAATCCCGGCGACGAGGTCATCATTTTTTCGCCCTACTGGGTGAGCTACGCGGCCATCGTGGAGCTGGCCGAGGGCGTGGCCGTACCCATCGTGGGCAGCCTGGAGAATGATTACAAGGTGACCGCCGCCGAGTTTGCCGCCGCCATCACGCCGCGCACCAAAATGGTGATGTACTCCTCGCCCTGCAACCCCACCGGGGCGGTGTTCAGCCGCGAGGAGCTGGGGGCCATCGCGGAGGTGCTGGCGCAAAACCCCGGTATCTACGCCCTCGCCGACGAGATTTACGAGTACATCAACTTCACCGGCGAGCACGTGAGTCTGGCGCAGTTCGACGCCATCAAGGACCGGGTTATCACCGTCAACGGCTTCTCGAAGGGCTACGCCATGACGGGCTGGCGCCTGGGCTACCTGGCCGCCCACCAGGACATTGCCGCCGCCTGCGACAAGCTCCAGGGCCAGGTTACCTCCGGCACCTGCTCTATCGCGCAGCGCGCTGGGCTGGCCGCCTTGCAGGGGGGCCGCGCCTCGGCCGACGAGATGGTGACGGCCTATCACCGCCGCCGCGACCTGGTATTGGGCTTGGCCCAGGAAATCCCCGGCATGGTGACGCCCACGCCGGAGGGCGCTTTCTACATCTTCCCCAACGTGGCCGCGTTCTTCGGGCGCACCACGCCCGAGGGCGCGGTTATCAACGACTCGGGCGACCTGGCCTTGTACCTGCTCAACGACGCCCATGTGTCGTCGGTGGGGGGCGACTCATTCGGCGCGCCCGACTGCATGCGCTTCAGCACCGCCGCCGCCGATGAGAAGCTGGCCGAGGCGTTCAAGCGCATCAAGGCTAGTTTGGCCAAGCTGGCGTAACTGAATATTATGGCAGGATGAGTTGGTACGCTACCGGCTCATCCTGTTTGTATCTGAACAGTCGTAACGTATTCTCTTCGTCGATATGACCGTAGGGTGGAAACTTATTTCCGATACCGACGCCCTCATCGTAGTGCAGCACTAGCTTATTTGCTTTAAGCTCGTACCTACCACCTCTGCGCAGCTTGTCCATGTGAGCACGTAATCCAGCGGGCGTATTATTTCCACCTTGCTCCCTGGCTTCAAAAAATCGACCGTCACGGTGAAACAGTAACGCATGGGGGGTATTGTTCTCAACGGCGTAATAAAGCCCTTCCAACGGTTCTGAGCGTAGGGCAAACAACTGCCAATCTAGTATTTGCTGTAATACACCAAGCAATCTGGCAGTCTCGTTAATAAGGTAGCGCGTTTCATCTATTACCAGCGTCATAGTTTCAAGCTCAAGGCGTAGAAAACGCCATTCTAGGCCGGTAGTAGAGCAGCCGTAGAGCGTGACGATGGGTTGCTGAGCTCGGCTATTTAGCTGCGCTGCTCCGAGCAATTGTGCGGCACACTGCGCAGTACCCATTTCTACGTCTTGTTTCTTCGCCTCCGTGATACAAAAGATGGGGGCCTGAACTAAGTCTTGGAGTCGGGTAAAGGAGAGGATAAAATCACACTCGCCGTTGAGGCCGCGGCTGGCATCAATATCTAGGTTAGCTCCAGAAATAATGGCGAAGCTATCGTGATTTAAGTTACTCAGTTCCATAAGCACCGGCGATACCAGCCGCTCAGAGCGCGACTTCTCACTGCCAAAACCAATATTATTGGCACGAGCCAAAGACTCTACCAACCAAGCACTGGGTTCACGGGGCACTACCTCGGTAAAGAGTGAGCGTTCACCTCGCACTTTAACGCCAAATTCTCGAATTAAACGGTCAAGAGTAAAATCGCTGTAAGCCATACGCCAAAGATAGCCGCCCCCCGCCGCCGTACCTTTGCTGCCACTTATGAATTTGCTATCCGCCGAGAACATCTCGAAGAACTACGCCGACCGCTGGCTGTTTAAAGACCTCAACTTCGGGCTGCAGCAGGGGCAGCGCGTGGCCTTTGTCGGCATCAACGGCACCGGCAAAACCACCCTCATGAAGGTGCTCGCCGGCCTCGAAGCCCCCGACTCGGGCCTCGTGACCCGCCGCCAGGGCATCCGGGTCACTTACCTGGGGCAGCAGCCGGTCTTCGATGAAAGCCTGACCGTCGAAGAAACCATCTTCGCCTCCCAGAACGACACGCTGCGCGCCGTGAAGGCCTACGAGCACGTCGTGAACGACCCCAACCACGACCCCGACGAGCTGCAAAAGGTGATGGAGCGCATGGACGCCCTCAACGCCTGGGACTACGAAAGCCAGGTGCAGCAGATTCTGGGCAAGCTCGGGATTTTGGGCGAGCTCCTGACCCGCAACGTCTCCAAGCTCAGCGGCGGGCAGCGCAAGCGCGTGGCTCTCGCCCGCGTCCTCATCGAGGAGCCCGACGTGCTGCTGCTCGACGAGCCCACCAACCACTTGGACCTGGCTACCATCGAGTGGTTGGAGAATCGCCTCAACTCGCCCAGCCTCACGCTGCTGATGGTGACCCACGACCGCTACTTCCTCGACAAGGTAGCCAACGAGATTGTGGAGCTCGACAAAGGCCAGATGTACCGCTACCAAGGCAACTACGCCTACTTCGTGGAGAAAAAGGCCGACCGCGAAATGCGCGAAAGCATCGAGGTAGAGAAGGCCCGCCAGCTCTTCAAGAAGGAGTTGGAGTGGATGCGCCGCATGCCCCAGGCCCGCGGCACCAAGCAGAAGGCCCGCATCGACGCCTTCTACGTGACCAAGGAGAAGGCCAGCACTAACCTTACCAAGCAGCAGCTCGAGCTGAGTGTGAAAACCACTCGCCAGGGAGGCAAGATTATCGAAGCCGAGGGCCTCAACAAGCGCTTCGGCGACAAGGTAGTACTCGACGATTTCAGCTACGTCTTCAAGAAAAAGGACCGTATCGGCCTCGTGGGGCCCAACGGTGCGGGCAAGAGCACCCTGCTCAACATGCTCACTGGCAAGCTTCAGCCCGACAGCGGCACGGTGGAAGTGGGTCAAACCACCGTGTTTGGCTACTACACCCAGACCGAGCTGGAGTTTGACCCCAGCCAGCGCGTGATTGACATTGTGAAGGAGGTGGCCGAGGTAGTGGAGCTGGCCAACGGCGACGTGCTCACGGCCAGCCAGTTTCTGACCTTGTTCCTATTTCCGCCGGCCCAGCAGTACACCCTGGTGAGCAAGCTGAGCGGCGGCGAGAAGCGCCGGCTCCAGCTGCTGCGCGTGCTGGTGAAGAACCCCAACTTCCTCATCCTTGACGAGCCCACCAACGACCTCGACCTGGGCACGCTCAACATCCTCGAAGACTTCCTGCTGCACTTCAGCGGCTGCCTGCTCATCGTGAGCCACGACCGCTACTTCCTCGACAACCTGGCCGAGCACCTCTTTGTGCTGGAGCCGGGCGGCGCGGTGCTCAATTTCCCCGGCAACTACACCGACTACCGCGACTACCTGGCCGAGCGCGACACCGAGGCCGCCCTGGAGGCCGAGGAAAAAGCCGCCAAAGCCGCCCGCGCCGCCGCCAAGGTAGCCGCCGCTGCCCCCGCCGCCCCGGCCCCCGCGCCCGTGGCCGCGCCCCCCAAGCGCCGCGCCAGCTTTGCCGAGAAAAAGGAGTTTGAGCAGCTCGAAAAAGACATCGCCGCCCTCGAAAAAGAAAAGGAGCAGCTGGTCGAAAACCTCGCCACCGGCCAAGGCACCCGCCAGGACCTCATTGCCTGGCCTGCCCGCTTGCAGGTGGTTGATAAGGAACTGGATGCCAAGGGCGAGCGCTGGCTGGAGCTCAGCGAGGTAGTGTAGCGCGGACTTCTAGTCCGCGAGTAGTGTAGCCGCGAAGCGGCGGCATGTTGGTAGTGCAGGACATTACGCGTTGAAAAGAGCCGCAAAGCGGCGGCACCCACGCCCGCAGGTGCCGCCGCTTTGCGGCTCTTTGGCTGGTGGGCGGCGGGCGGGCTACCAACATGCCGCCGCTTCGCGGCTACTCTGTGCGGCATGCGGCAACGCCCCCGCCCGCCCCCGCCAACCTCTGCCTGCCCCCCGTCGTTAGTAACGTCGGCTGCCCCCGGGGCGGCCGGCGTTTCCTGTTTATTCCATGTCCGACGTTATTATATTCGACAGGCCCTACGGGCGCGTGCTAGTCGATGCCGCCGTGCCCTGCGTAATGACGCAATGGCTCAGCTTTGCCAACGCCCCCGACTTTATTGCCTTGCAAGAAGCCGCCCTGCTGTACTACGAGGCGCACGCCACCGCCGCCCGCCCCTGGGGCTTCGTGGGCGATGTGCGGCACATGGGTGCCATTCCGGCCAAGGCCCAGGCCTGGCTCATCAGCGAGTTTAACCCCCGCGCCACTGCTGCCGGCCTGCGCGAGGTGAGCGTGGTGGTGTCCGATAATGTCTTTGGCCAGCTCGCTACCCAGCAATACGCCCAGCAAACCGCCGCCCAGCGCGACCGCTACGAACTGCACGCCATCTATTACCAGTCGGTAGCCGATGCCAAGGCCGGCGCGCGCAGCGCGCTGGCCGGGCGGTAGGGGGCGGGGCTACTGGCGTTTCCGGCAGAGGCACTTCACCCCAAAAAATAGGGTGCGCCGCAAATGCCACGCGCCCCTTACTTTGTTTAACTCAACATTCAGAACTCAAAACTCTTAACTATTCAGCGCCGCTGGTGCGACTGCACAAAGGCGAAGCTGCGCAGCTGCTGGCCCACGGGCGCGAGCACCTCCAGGCCATCGGCGTGGTCGAAGCGGGGCAGGAACACGTAGCCGCGCACCTGCTGGCCGGGCTCCAGCACCACGCGGCGCAGGGCGTACTCACGCAGCAGGGCGGCGCGGCGGGCCAGCACCTCGGCGGTGGCGGCGTGGCGCACGCGGTTGGCACTGGAAATGACGTTGTAGGTAACGGCCGCGTCGTGCACCACGGCACGGGTCTGGGCCTGGGCAATGGTTTCGCGGCCCTTGGCGCTGCTGGCGATGTCCATGCCCAAGGACACGGCCATGAGGGCGATGCCTACCCAGTCGGGGCGGCTGGCCTTGGCAGCGGCGCGCTCGGCTCCGGCATCGAGGGCCCCAATGGCGGGCTCGGGGTCGAGGGCAGGCAGCGGGGCCTCGGGCAGGGCGGGCCAGGGAACGTGCTGGGTGGCGGCAGCCACGGCGGCGGGCACGTGCTCGCCGCGCCGCACGGGCCGGGCGGGGTTGGCCTCGCTGGCCAGGCGCAGGGGCGCGTAGCCAAAGGCGGTGGGCACTACCTCCACGGCGCAGTCGGAGTCGTTGCGGTATTCGACGTTGAAGACGACGTAGTCGGGCTCGTAGCCCTCGAAGCTGAGGCGCAGGGCCACACCGTCGGCGGTGGCTTCGGCAGCCTCGGCCCCGCTGGCTTCGAGGGTATGCGGGGCGGCCGGGCGCACGCCCAGCTGGTAGGTGGGGGCGCAGCTGCTGGCCACAAAAGCCAGCAGCAAGGCGGGGAGGCAGCGAAGGTAGCGAGTAGGCATAGCGCAGGGCAGGAAAGGGGTGGCAAAGGGAAGACGCACGTCTTCGGCCTACGGTTGCCTGCCCGCCTGGCTATGCTGCTATATTTTGGTAGCAACGCGGGGGCGGCAGCAACGCTGGCCGAAAACGCACCAAATTTAGCAAGGGCTAACCCTTGTATGGTGCACACCCTCAACACAAAAACCTTGCCCAACGCTATACTTCTCCGTGGTGCAGGCAGGACATAAAACCCCGCCGATGCCCCGCGCCGCTACTCTGCCGCCGCTCGCCAGGCCCCCACTACCCCATGGGTAGCGCTAGCTAGCCTTGCTTCTCCCCCACAAAAAAATAATGGCGGTACAGCAATGATTTAAAAGAAAACAGCTGCTGCCGCAGGGCGTGCCCGGTGCTGCTGCGGGCGCGCCGCACCTGCCACAACTGCCAGGGCCACAGCAGCAGGGCCAGCGGCAAATACAGCAGGTCTTCGGTGTAAAACGACGTATACACCACCCGCGTGAGGGCGATGCCGTTGACGTCGAAGAGGCGCTTGAGCTCCTGGTGCTGCACCAGCTGGAAGTTGCCCTCGTCGGGCTCGAACAACAGCCGGAAGCGCCGCACCCGCCCACTAAACAGGTAGGACAGCCGGTCGCGCACCGTCAGGCAGTTGTCGTTCGAGACCAGCAGCAGGCCGCCCGCCCGCAGCCGCTGGGCGCAGCTCCCGATGAACTGCGCGGTATTGGCAAAGCACATGATACCGCTGATGCTGGTAACGACATCAAACGGCGCCGCCTCGCCGAAGGGCACGCCCCGGCTGAGGTCGCCGGGCACGTAGGCCACGGCCGCGCCGGGCACGGCGGGGGCATCGGGGCGCACGTCGGTGCCGCTGAGGTGGGCCAGCGGAAAAAAGCGCCGTACCTGCGCCAAGAACTCGCCCGCCCCGCAGGGGGCGTCGAGCCAGCGCAGGGCGGGCTGCATCAGGCGCGGGGCTTCGTGGCGCAGCAGGTAGGTGAGCACGTCGCGGTTGACGTGCTTCTGGGTGTTGCCGCGGGGCACCTGGGCCAGTTGCGCCAGTTGGGCCGGGCTTAGGCGCTCCACACGTCGACCTCGCCCTTGCTGGTGGTGAGGGCAAAGCGCGCCGGGTTGGGGCGCAATACCAGGCGCACGCGGCCGGGGTACTTCTCCGAGTCTATCCACACGCCGTCGTCCTTTTTGGGGGTGAGGTCGGCGGGCAGGTAGGCGGTGGGCAGCAGCACGTCGGTGTCCGACTTCAGGTCGGCGTGCACCGTCTCCAGGGCAGCCTCCAGGTCGGGGCCGTAGTCGTCGTTAAAATCGTCTTCCAGGTCGTGCAGGGCTTCCTCTACGTCGTCGTAGCGCGCGTCGTCGTAGGTGAGGGTTTGCAGCTCAGCTTTTTTCTCGATGAGGGCCACGAGGGCTTTGTTCAGGTCGGCGGCGTTCATAAGGCGGGCGGCAGGCGCGGGGTGAAGAAAGGGGGTAGAGCGCAAAAATGCACCCGAAACGGCAATTGCACCCGGCCCCACCCTCAACCGCCGGGCCGCGCGCGCCGTTTAGCGAGGCCTATGTCCCTTTCGTACTTCGTGGCCGGGGCCGTGCTACTGGCCTTGCTTTTTGCCTTCTACCGCTACCTCACCGCCGAAAGCCGCCGCCAGCAGGCGGCGCTGGCCGTGCCGTTTCCCGAGAACTGGCGCGATTTATTACAGGAGCACGTAGCCTTTTACCAGGGCTTGCCCGATGCCGACAAAACGCGCTTTGAGCAGGCTATGCAGCTTTTTTTGGCCCGCACGCGCCTCACCGGTATTCAGGTCGAGGTTGATGACCTGACGCGGGTGCTGGTGGCGGCGGCGGCGGTTATCCCGGTGTTTGGCTTTCCGGGCTGGGAATACCCGACGCTGCACGAAGTACTGATAGTGCCCGACGCCTGGCAATTGGAAACCCGCTCCGACCAGGAGGTGCAGCCCCTGCAAGGCACGCTGCTGGGCTCGGTGCAGGGCTTCCAAACCAGCCAGTACATGCGCCTTTCCCGCGCCGCGCTGGTGCAGGGCTTCGCCAATGCCGACGACCGCCACAACGTGGGCGTGCACGAGTTTGCGCACCTCGTAGACGAGGCCGACGGCCAGATAGACGGCGTGCCCGCCGCCGTGCTGCCCCCGGCGCTACGCGGGGCCTGGGCCGAGGTGCTGCACCGCGAGCTGGCCGCCGTGCGCGCCGGCCGCGCCCCCGACATCGACCCCTACGCGGGCACCAACGAGGCCGAGTTTTTTGCGGTGGTAAACGAGTATTTCTTCGAGCGCCCCGAGAAATTGCAGGAGCACCACCCCGCGCTGTTCGACCTGCTCACCCAGGCCCTGCACCAGCACCCCGAGCAGGCGCTGCACTCCGCGCGCCCGGCGGGCGGCCCCCGCCAGTGGCTGCGCCAGCTGCGCGATAAAAAGAAAATGCTGGGCCGCAATTCGCCCTGCCCCTGCGGCAGTGGCAAGAAGTATAAGGATTGCCACTTGGCGGCGGCATAGGTAAGCGACACGCTTAGCAACAGTCCCCTTGCGCGTCCTTTGACTGCGATTTCCTGGCAGAATTCTTCACGCTTTTACCAGGGCTGTCAGAAAGATTTAGCTTGATGACAATCAGTGCAAATATGCCTACCGCCCGCCCCCGGCGCTACCGCCACTTCCCGACCATTCCCGATGCGCTGGCGCTGATGACGCTGCTGCGCCAGGCGGCCATTGCCTTTGAAACCCGCTATGAGCGCGGCACCAACTACGACCGGGCCCGCCACGAGCCCGACCGCCTGGAGGTGTGGCTACGGGCCGCCGACTACGCCTACGTGCAGCGCCTGGAAGCCGCCCTCACGCGCGAGCAGGCCCTCGCCCTGGCCACCGCTACGCTGCCCGCCAACCAGTGGAACAGCATAGTGGCTCAGGCGGCCCCGCGTCCACCTGATGATAGGACGACAACTAGAAACATACCCGCTCATCAGACTATCTCACACAGCTCAGCAGCAATCTCTTCAATCATAATTCTCAGGCGCTGGCTTTTTGGACTGCTGACGTTGAGCGGACTGGCGGCATTAGTTTTTTATTGGTTGAGGTAATGATGTAGAGTCGCCATCTACTCCAGCTCCGTGGCCGGGTTCCAGAACAGCCGCTCAAACTCCACTACCGTGTCGTCTTCCACGCGCACGCCCTCGGCCTCCAGGCGCTCCTGCATGGCGGTGGGCGTGGGGAAGTGATGCCGCCCCGAAAGCTGCCCCAGCCGGTTGATGACGCGATGGGCGGGCACGGGCGCGTCGCGCCGGGCGGTGAGCGCGTCGAGGTTGGCGGCATTGAGGGCGTAGCCCACGGCGCGGCTACCCTGCCGCGCCCCCAGGTAGTGCGCGATGGCCCCGTAGGTGCTCACGCGACCCGGCGGAATGAGCCGCACCACCTCGTGCACGTCGTGGAAGAAATTGCGCTCGGCGGGTGGGGCGGCGGGCGGCGGGGCAGCGGGCTTTTTCATAAAAGCAAAGTAATGGGCGGCGAATGCAACTACGGCCCGGCCGGGGCGTCCTTTGCTGTTGCTGAACCCAACGCGGGCGCGGGTCGTTGTGCGAAGCTCCGCTACTTGATTGAGCGGCTGGCCGCTAGCTGAACGGCTGCGCGCTCGCTACTGCCTGGCTACTACCCTGGCCTGCCCACCTTGCTTTTTTACGCTATGCGCTTTTCTACCCCGGCCGGCCTGTCTCTGGCCTGCGGAATTTTAACTTTCCTCGCCAGCTGCCACGCCAAGCCCGACGAGGCCAAGGGCGGCGAAAAAGGCAAAGACGACAAAAAAAATAACGGCCCCGCCCTGGTCGATGTCCTCATCGCCCGCCCCTCGTCGGTGAGCGATTCTATTGAGGCAAACGGCACGGTAGTGGCCAACAACTTTGTGGAGCTGCACCCCGAGGTGAGCGGCCGCCTCACCAGCCTCAACGTGCAGGAAGGCCAGCGCGTGGCCAAGGGCACCATCATCGCCCGCATCAACGACGCCGACCTGCGCGCCCAGCTTCAGAAAACCAACGCCGTGCTGCGCGTGGCCCAGCTCTCGGTAAACCGCCTCGAAAAGCTGCTGAAAGTGCAGGGCGTAAACCAGGCCGACTACGACCTGGCCGTGAGCCAGGTGCAAAGCGGCCAGGCCGATGCGGCCTACACCCAGGCGCTCATTGCCAAAACCGTGGTGCGGGCACCCTTCACGGGCATCCTAGGGCTGCGCCAGGTGAGCCCCGGCGCCTACGTGACGCCGGCCACCATCATCGCCACCTTACAGGCCGACAACAAGCTAAAGGTCGATTTCACCTTGCCTGAGGCCTACAATGCCTTGGTGCAGCCTGGCGCAAAGGTGACGGTGAATTTTGCCGGCAACCCGCCCCAGCGCTACCCAGCTACGGTGCAGGCACTGGAAAGCCAGATAAACCAAACTACCCGCAACCTAACTGTACGCGCCCTGCTACCAGCCGGCGCGCAGGTGAGCCCAGGCGCATTTGCCCGCGTGCAGGTGCCCACCGGCGCGGCGCGGCAGCGCGTGGTAGTGCCCACCAATGCCATTATGCCGGGCGACAAATCGGACCAGGTAGTGCTGGTGAAGCACGGCAAGGCCCAGATGCAAAACGTGAAAACTGGCGACCGCCAAAACGATAAAATCTCCATCGTGAGCGGCCTGGCTACCGGCGACTCGGTGGTGACCAATGGCGTACTGTTTACGCAGCCCGGCAAGCCGGTGAAGGTGCGCAACGTGAAGTAATCAAATTGAATTGATAGTAAACGTCTGTCATGCTGAGCCTGCCGAAGCATCTCTACCGGTGAACCCATTGACGCCAGCAACGAAGCGGTAGAGATGCTTCGACTCCGCTTTGCTGCGCTCAGCATGACGGACGCCTTTTACAACTATAATCGATGAATATATCCGAGCTATCCCTCAAACGCCCGGTGCTGGCGACGGTTTTCAACCTGCTGCTCATCCTGTTTGGGGCAGTAGGGTTTTCGTTTTTGGCCCTGCGCGATTACCCGGCCATCGACCCGCCGATTATCAGCGTCAGCACTTCCTACACGGGCGCCAATGCCGACGTAATTGAAAACCAGATAACGGAACCGCTCGAGAAGCAGATTAACGGTATTCCGGGCATCAAGTCGATTACGAGCAGCAGTTCCCTAGGGTCGAGCAACATCACGGTAGAGTTTAACCTGGATGTGAACCTAGAAGCTGCCGCCTCCGACGTGCGCGACAAGGTGGGGCAGGGCGTGCGCTCGCTACCGCAGGACATCGACGCGCCGCCGGTGGTGTCGAAATCAGACGCCAACTCCGACAACATCCTGATTCTGGCCGTGCAAAGCCGCACCAAGAACCTGATGGACCTCAGCGACTTTGCGGAAAACAACTTGCAGCAGCGCTTCCAGACCATCGATGGTGTGTCGGCCATCAACATCTTCGGGCAGAAGCGCTACGCCATGCGCCTGTGGCTCGACCCGGCCAAGATGGACGCCTTCCAAGTGTCGTTTACCAACGTGCAGCAGGCCCTCAACGCCGAGAACGTGGAGGTGCCGGCCGGCAAAATCTACGGCGGCCAAACGGAGCTCACCATCCGCACGATGGCGCGCTTCACGACGGAGGCGCAGTTTCGCAACCTCATTTTGCGCGAAGACAAAAACGGCATCGTGCGCCTCGGCGACGTGGCCCGCGTGGTGCTGGGCCCCGAAAGCTACGAGCAGTCGTGGAAGCTCAACGGCACCTACGCCGTGGGCCTGGCCATCGTGCCGCAGCCGGGCTCCAACTACGTGGCCATCGCCGACGAATTTTATAAGCGCCTGGCCGAGGTGCAGAAGGAAAACAAGTCGGACATCGAGATGCGCGTCATCATCGACAACACCAAAATCGTGCGCGGCTCGATAGAGGAAGTTGAGGAAACGCTGCTCATTTCGTTCGGGCTGGTAGTGGTCGTGATTTTCTTTTTCTTCCGCAACTGGCTCACGGCGTTGCGCCCGCTCATCGACATTCCGATTTCGCTTATCGCCACGTTTTTCATCATGTACCTGGCGGGCTTCACCATCAACATCCTTACGCTGCTGGGCATCGTGCTGGCTACGGGCCTGGTAGTGGACGATGGTATCGTGGTGACGGAGAACATTTTCCGCAAGCTCGAAGAGGGCATGGACATCAAGCGGGCGGCGCTGGAGGGTAGTAAGGAAATCTTCTTCGCCGTTATCTCGACCTCGCTCACGCTGGCGGTGGTTTTCTTGCCGGTGATATTTCTGGAAGGCTTCACGGGGCGCTTGTTCCGCGAGTTTGGGGTAGTAGTGGCAGGCGCGGTGCTGATTTCGGCCTTCGTGTCGCTCACCATCACGCCAGTGCTCAACGTGGTGCTGCACCGCGAAAACAAGGATAAGAGCGGCAGCGGACACGGCAAATTCTACGACCTGACCGAGCCGTTTTTCCAGGGCATGGAAAGCTGGTACGGGCGCATCGTGGGCGGCTTTTTGCGGGTGCGCGCCCTGGCCTGGGTGGTGGTAGCGGCCTGCGCGGGCCTCATCTACTTCGTGGGCAAAGGCATCCCGACCGAGCTGGCGCCGCTCGAAGACCGCAGCAGCGTGCGCCTGACCCTGACCGGGCCGGAGGGCACGAGCTTCGAGGCGATGGAGAAAATCAGCGCCCAGGTGGCCGATTTCGTGCGCGACTCGGTGCCCGAAAACGACTTCGTGTTTGCCCGCACGCCGGCCGGCGGCAGCGCCAACTCGGCGCAGGTGCGCGCAGGACTGGTGCCGCCCGGCGAGCGCAAGCGCTCGCAGGACGACATCGCCAAGTACCTGACCAAGAAAACCAAGCGCTTCAACGACGCCCGCATTTTCGTGGTGCAGGAGCAGACGATTGCCGTAGGCTCGGGGGCTAAGAGCGGCCTGCCGGTGCAGTTTGTGCTGCAAACCACCGACCTGGAGCGCATCCGGGAGGCGCTGCCCCGGTTTTTGGCCGCCGCCCGCCAAGACCCCGCGTTCCAGAACGTCGATACCAACCTTAAATTCAACAAGCCAGAGGTGCAGCTCACGTTTGACCGCCTGAAAATCCGCGACCTGGGCCTGACTACGCAAGACGTGGTAGCGGCCGTGCAGGGCGCGTTTGGCGGCCGGCGCATGGCCTACTTCCTGCTCAACGGCCGGCAGTACCAGGTAATCGGGCAGGTGGACCGCAACTCGCGCAGCGCCCCCAACGACATCAGCCGCCTCTACGTGACCAACAGCCGCGGCGAGAGCATCCCGCTATCGGCGGTGGTGCACCAAGTCGAAAACTCCAATCCCAGCACGCTCTACCACTTCAACCGATTTAAGTCGGCCACCATTTCGGCGCAGCTAGCCGAGGGCAAAACCGTGGGCGACGGCGTGCGCGCCATGCAGGCCATCGCCGACAAAGTGCTCGACCCCGATGCGTTTCAAACGGCCCTCACCGGCTCGTCGCGCGACTTTGCCGAAAGCTCGGGCAACACGGCCTTCGCCTTTATGCTGGCGCTGGTGCTGATTTATTTGCTGCTGGCGGCGCAGTTCGAGAGCTTCCGCGACCCGCTCACCATTCTGCTCACGGTGCCGTTGGCGCTGGCCGGCGCGCTGCTCAGCCTCTGGCTCATGGGCCAGACGCTCAACATTTTCTCGCAAATTGGGATGATTATGCTCATCGGCCTGGTGACCAAAAACGGCATTCTCATCGTGGAGTTTGCCAACCACCAGCGCGACGCCGGCCTACCGCTGCGCGAGGCCGTGCGCCTGGCGGCCCAGCAGCGCCTGCGGCCCATCTTGATGACCTCGCTGGCCACCGCGCTGGGTGCGCTACCCATCGCGCTCAGCCTGGGCGCGGCCTCTACCAGCCGCAAGCCGCTGGGCACGGTGATTGTGGGCGGCATTCTGTTCTCGCTGATTTTGACGTTGTTGGTGATTCCGGCGGTGTACACGTTTATTGGCAAGGAGCGTAAGCCGGACGCGGACGCGGAGGTAGCGCCGGCCCACGAGCCGGCGCAGGTGGCCGCGTGATTTTACAACATTATTCCGTCATGCTGAGCGGAGCGCAGCGGAGTCGAAGCATCTTGGCTGGTGAACTAACTTCTAACGCTAGCAACGAAGCGGTAGAGATGCTTCGACTCCGCTACGCTCCGCTCAGCATGACGAATAGTTGTCCTTTCTTTTTCATGAAGTACCTGTTTCTCAGCCTCGGGCTCCTCTCTTTTCCCCCTGCCCTGGCCCAGACGCCCACGCCCGCCGTGCCGCCGCCCGCCGTGGCGGCGGCCGACGACCGCGCGCCCGTGCTCACGTTGCACGATGCCCTGCAAACGGCCCTCAAAAACAGCCTCGACATTCAAATCGGGCAGAACGCCGTGGAGGTGCAGCGGCTGCAAAACACGCTGGGCTTTGCGGGCGGGCTGCCCACGGTGGGGTTGAATGCTAGCAACAACGTGGTGATTAACAACACCAACCAGCGCTTCAACGTGGGCGACCCGCGCGTGGCTACCGGCGCGCGCAGCACGCAGTACGCGGTGGGGCTGGCGGGCAGCTACCTGCTCTACAACGGCGGCTACGTGGTGGCCAACCGCAAGCGGCTCGATGAGTTGCAGCAGCTCAGCGAGTTTCAGCTCAACTCGACGGTGCAGAACATCCTGGCCGATGCCAGCCTGAAATACTACGCCGTGGTGCAGCAGCAGCGCTACATCCGCACCCTGGAGGCCTCGGTGGAGGTGTCGCGCCAGAAGCTGCGCCTCATTGAGGCCCGGCAGGCGGTGGGCCTAGCCAATAATGCCGACCGCTTTCAGGCCCAGCTCGACCTCAATGCCCAGCTGCAAACCCAGCAGCAGCAGGCCCTGGCCGCCCAGCAGGCCAAGGCCGATTTGCTGCGCGCGCTGACCCTGGATTTGGCCACGCCCGTGGCCGTGGAAGACACCATCCCCGTTGACCGCTCGCTGCGCTGGGCCGACCTCGAAACCGCCCTTCAGCGCAACCCCGACCTGTTGGCCGCCGACCGCCAGGTGCGCGTGAATGAGCTATTGACCCGCCTGGCCCAGGCCAACCGCTACCCCGCTCTCAGCCTGAATGCGGGCACCAACTACAACCGCCTCCAGAACGCGGTGGGCAACACCCTCTTCAACCAAAGCTACGGCCCCTACGGCGGCCTGGGCATCGCGCTGCCCCTCTACACCGGCGGCGTAAACAAGCGCCTAGTCGACGTGGCCCGCGTGAACACCAAAACCGCTGAGCTCCAGCGCGCCGCCGTGCAGCAAAACAACCTCGTGAGCGCCCGCAAAGCCTGGCTAGCCTACGAGCAAACGCTGGCCCTGGTTGACACCGCCGAGCAGAACTACACCACCGCCCGCAAGCTGCTCAAGCTCATCCAGATGCGCCTCGACGCGGGCATCTCCACGCTGGTCGATGTCCGCATCGCCCAGCAAAGCTTCGAGGATGCGGGCTACCGGCTCGTGACGTATCGCTACAATGCCAAGTCGGCCGAGATTACGCTGCGGCAGCTGGCGGCGCTGCTCGCGCCCTAACGGGGGAACCTCACCCCCCGGCCCCCT
>NZ_DASTEP010000109.1:0-21110 GCF_035709525.1 Hymenobacter sp.
TGCACCGGTGCGATAGAGATGCTTCGCTGCGCTCAGCATGACGGACGCCCACTCCTCCACTCATCCACTCATCCAAAAGCCCACTCACCCCACTACCCGCTTGGGCGGATGCACCCAGCTACTAAGCTTCATTTGCACCACGCCGAACAGGGCTTCCTTGAAGATGCCCGACGACATTTTGGACTGCCCGCGGGTGCGGTCGGTGAAGATGATGGGCACTTCCTTGATGCGAAAGCCGAGCTTATAGGTCAGCCACTTCATCTCAATCTGGAAGGCGTAGCCCACGAAGTGAATCTTGGTGAGGTCGATGGCGCGCAGCACGCGGGCCGCGTAGCACTTGAAGCCCGCCGTGGCGTCGTGGATGGGCATACCCGTGATGGCGCGCACGTAGCGCGAAGCGAAGTACGACATCAGCACCCGGCTCATGGGCCAGTTTACCACGTTTACGCCGTCGCTGTAGCGCGAGCCGATGGCCAGGTCGTAGCCCTGCACGGCGCAGGCTTCGTGCAGGCGCAGCAGGTCGTGCGGGTTGTGCGAGAAGTCGGCATCCATCTCAAACACAAAGTCGTAGCCCCGCGCCAGTGCCCACCGAAAGCCGAAAATATAAGCCGTGCCCAGTCCCTGCTTGCCGGCGCGCTCTTCCAGAAAAAGGCGGCCCGCAAACTCGGCCAGCAGCCCGCGCACGATGGCCCCGGTGCCGTCTGGCGAGCCGTCGTCGATAATCAGCACGTGAAAATCCTTGGGCAGCCCCATCACCGCCCGAATTATCAGCTCAACGTTTTCCCGCTCGTTGTACGTCGGAATCAAGACCAGTCCGGCGGCCAGTGTACTCATCGGGGACAAAGATAGGGGCGGTGAAATGGTGAGGTAGTGAAATAGTGAAACAAGGGCATCATCAGCGGAAAGACAACGGCAACGGGCCGCCGTTGCGCTGCCTTACCACCTCACTAGTTCACCGCTGGCCAATTCGCCGCTCACCTTGCGGGCGTGCTTCACGCAGTCGGGCACGCTCACGCCGGCCTGCCAGTTGGCCACCGCCACGATGCCCTGGGCGGCCAGCGGGGCCACGGCCGCCCGCGCCGCCGCCAGGTGCTGGTCGAACTGCGGGATGCTGCGCGGCCAGTAGTAGCGCCCCTGCCAGCGCGGCGCGCCCGCGATGCCGTAGAGCCGGCCCAGTTCCTCATGCACGGCGGCCAGCTGCGCGGCCTCGGGCTCCTGCGCCTGCCGCGCAAACTGCGCCCCGCCCACGAAGCTGGTAAACAGCACCTGCCCGGCCGGCACGCGGTCGGGAAACAGCGAGCTGGTCCAGATAGAGCCGGCCGAGTAGGTGCCTTCCACTTTGGGGTTCAGCGCCCCAAAGCCCGCCAGCTCGTGCGCCACCTGCGCCCGGTCGTAGGCCGAGTACACCAGCGTCATGGGCGGGTAGCGCACGGCAGCCAGCGCCTCGGCGGCGGCTGGGTGCAGCGGGCGCAGCAGCTCGGCCGCCGCGTAGGCCGGCACCGCCAGCGCCAGGTGAGAGTAGTGGGTGAGGGGGTGAGGAGGTGAGGAGGTAAGTTGGGTAGAGGCAAAACTGAGCCGGTAAGCAGGAGCTGCCAGCTCATTGCTCATTGCTACTTGCTCATTGTCAATTGCAACTACGGCCTGGCCGGGGCGGTAGCTGGTGAGGCGGGCGGCCAGCGCTTCGGTCAGCGTTTGCACGCCGCCGCGCAGCGTGATGGTGCGCCGCCGCTGGCCGGTTTTGCCTTTTTGCGAAGCCGCGAAGCCCCGCAGCACCGAGCCATACTGCTGCTCCAGCGCCGCCAGCTGCGGGAAGGTGAGCGAGAGCAGCAGCTTGCGCGGGTCGCCGGCGTAGATGCCCGCCACGAATGGATTGACGGCGTACTCGACTACCTCCGGCCCGAAATGCCGCTCGAAAAAGGCCGCTACCGTTTCGCCCGGCACGGGCGGCGCGGGGCGGCGCAGCAGCTCGCGCAGCAAATTGAATTTGGTTTTGAAGCTAAAAAACGGGCTGGCCAGCAGCTTGGGCGGCGAAGCGGGCAGAGCCTGGTACTGCCCGTGGCGCAGCACGTAGCGGTGCTGGCTCACCGGGGCCGCCTCCTGTATGGCGTCCTGCAAGCCCAGCTCGGTTAGTAATTCTTCCAGCTCGGGGCTAAGCAACAAAGAGTTAGGCCCAGCTTCGAGCTGGTAGCCGGCGGCTTCGCGGGGCGATAGCAGGTTGCCGCCGGGCCGCGCGCTGGCCTCGAAGAGGTCGTAGGCCACGCCCGCTTTTTGGAGGTAGTAGGCCAGCGTGAGGCCGGTGAGGCCGCCGCCGATGATGGCAATACGCATAGATTTTGGGCTGTTAGCTAATAGCCGTTAGCTGATAGCTTTGTTTTTTTATAAGCAGAAAGCTAACCGCCAATAGCTCTCAGCCAGCAGCTAAAGATTATGAATAAAGCCGTATTTCTGGACCGCGACGGCGTCCTCAACGAAGAAATGGGCGACTACGTCTGGACGCCCGAGCGCTTCCATATCGTGCCCGGCGTGCCCGAAAGCCTGCGCCGCCTCAAGGCCGCCGGCTACTACCTCGTGGTAGTTACCAACCAAGCGGGCATCGCCAAGGGCCTCTACACCCGCGCGGCGGTGGAGGAGTGCCACAGCATCTTGCAGCAAGCCTGCGGCCACGTCATCGACGCGCTCTATTTTGCTGAAAATCACCCCTCCGTGAGCGAGTCCATCTTCCGCAAGCCCGATTCGGGAATGCTCGAAAAAGCCATTGGCCGCTTCAACCTCGACCCCGCCCAAAGCTGGATAGTAGGCGACCGCGCCCGCGACCTAGAGGCCGGGGCGCGGGTAGGCGTGCGGGGCATCCTGGTGGGGCACAGCGAATCGGTAGTTTATGAGCCCCGCGTGGCGGATTTGGCGGCGGCTACGGAGGTGATTTTGGGGTAGTAGCGCGGACTTTTAGTGCGCGAATGAATAGGCTCTTTTACTCGCGGAATAAATATCCGCGCTACTCATAAAACGATTCCAGCGCCGCGCGCAGCGTGGCAAACTCAAATTGAAAGCCCTGGCTGAGCACCTTGTCGGCGCTCACGCGCTGCGAGCCCAGCACGATTTCGCTCATCTCGCCCATCGCCAGCTTGAGGCCGAAGGCGGGTACTTTGGGCAGCACCAGCGGCTTGTGCATCACCTGGGCCAGGGTTTCGGTAAACTCCTGGTTGGTAGCGGGGTGCGGGGCCACGGCGTTGTAGACGCCCTGCCAGAGCTCGTCGCGCAGCATCTGCACCAGCAGGCGGCACAGGTCGTCGAGGTGCACCCAGCTCATGTACTGCCGGCCCGAGCCCAGCGGCGCGCCCACCCCGATGCGCACGGTTTTGGCGATGGGTACCAGCGCGCCGCCCTCGGGGCTGAGTACGATGCCGATGCGCGGCAGCACCACCCGCAAGCCGGGCGCTTCGATGGCGCGGGCGGCGGCTTCCCATTGCAACACCACGTCGGCCAGAAAGTCGTCGCCGGGCGCGGCGGTGGGCGAGTTTTCGTGCAGCAGCTCATCGCCCCGGTCGCCGTAGATGCCAATGGCCGAGGCCGATAGCAGCGTGTGCACGTGGTGGCCGCCCTTAGCCAGCTCGCGCTGAAGCAGCTCCAGGCCATCGAGGCGGCTGCGCAGAATCTCCTGCTTGCGGGCGGTCGTCCACTTGCCCTCGGCTACGTTGCTGCCCGCAAGGTTCACGATGCAGTCGGCGTAGGGCAGGGCGGCGGGGTCGATGGTGCCCGCCGCCGGGTCCCAGCCGAAAAGCCGGAAATGGCTGCTCTTGGCTGGGTCGCGGGTGAGCAGGGCCACGTCGTGACCACCGTCAATCAGTAGCTCGGCCAGCCGCTGGCCTATCATGCCCGTGCCGCCAGTGATGAGGATTCTCATAGATTAATTGAGCTGTTAGCTACTAGCTGTTGGCTGTTAGCTGCTGAGATAATGGTGCAATAAACACATGCGGCGGGAAAAGCTACCAGCTAACAGCCAGTGGCTAACAGCTCACAACGCTACTTCCCTATCTGCCGCAAAAACTCATTGCGCAGCTGCGCGTCTTCCAGAAACTTGCCGCCGTACTCGCTGGTGAGCGTGGAACTACTCGTGTCATTTACGCCGCGGCTCATCACGCAGAGGTGGTCGGCCTCGATGAGCACGGCCACGTCGGGCGTGCCCAGGCTGTGGCGCAGGTGTTCGGCTATCTGGCGCGTGAGGCGCTCCTGCACCTGCGGGCGGCGGGCGTAGTACTGCACCACGCGATTGAGCTTGCTGAGGCCAACTACGTGCTTGCCAGGTAGGTAGGCTACGTGCGCCTTGCCGATAATGGGCACGAAATGGTGCTCGCAGCACGAAAACACCGTGATGTCGCGCTCCACCAGCAGCTGCTGGTACTCGTAGCGGTTCTCAAATAGGCGCACCTCGGGGCGGTGGGCGGGGTTGAGGCCGTTAAACCACTCTTGCACAAACATTTTGGCCACGCGGCGCGGCGTGCCAGCCAGGCTGTCGTCGGTGAGGTCGAGGCCCAGCTCGTCCATAATGGCCCGGAAATGGCCGGTGATGGCCTCAATCTTATCGGCATCGGGGCGGGCAAAGGCATCGGGGCGCAGGGGCGTGCGCAGGCCGGGCGGCAAGTGGGCGTCGGGGTGGTCGGCGTTGGCCGCGGGGTTAGGCTCCTCCATCATATTCTACAAAATTACGGTCGGTCTCGTGGAGCGTGACCGCGAGCTTCAGCGAAGCCGGCAGGGCGGGGCGCAGCCGGTTCCAGATAACGACGGCGATGTTTTCGGCCGTCGGGTTGAGGACGCGGAACTCCTCCGTGTCTAGGTTCAGATTCTTGTGGTCGAAGCGGTTGAGCACCTCCCGCTTGATGAGGGTGCCCAGCGCCTTGAGGTCGTAGACGTAGCCCGTTTCGGGGTCGATGGGGCCGGTGAGGCGCACCTCCAGGTTGTAGTTGTGGCCGTGGTAGTTAGGGTTGTTGCACTTGCCAAAAACCTGCTGGTTGCGGGCCTCATCCCAGGCCGGGTTGTGCAGGCGGTGGGCGGCGTTGAAGTGCTCGGCGCGGCAAATGGTCAGCTCAGACATAGGTAGCTTAAACTACGGCGGCGGGCTTTTGTTGCCGGGTTTTTGGTTGCGTAAAAGCCCTGAGAATAGTACTTAAATTATAAAAAATCGGATTTACTAAAAAAAATGCAAGTTTCTTGTTTTTATACAGAATACGCTGCTTAAATTTGGCCATTCGTAAGGAATGACGGTTATCAAACTTCGTTTTATCTTATTCAGCAAGCATCTTTCTTTTAGTCGTTATGAACAAAAAAATACTATTGGTCCTGCTGCTGGTGCTGGCAGGGCTGCGGGTTTCGGCCCAGCGCTCGCCGGTAGAGGAAGCCGATAAATCGGTGGGTAACATTCCGCGCAAAGGGCAGCAGGTGAGCATTCAGCTCGACAACAAGCGCGTGGAAACCTCGTGGGTGAAGCAATTGAGCGAGCAGTTTCCGGGCAAGGTGAAAAATAACAAAGGCGTTGTGACGATGGACGGCGTGATTATCCCCGAAATTTCGGCCACGCCCATCCGCGTTATCAGCCGCGTCGACGCGCTGCCCACCGGCACGGGCGTGTGGTGGAGCATCGACCTGGGCAACGCTTACCTGGGCCGCGAATCGACGCCGAGCCAGTGGCGCGCCGCCGAAAAGTACCTCAAGGACTTTGCCCGCTCGATGTACCGCGAAGATTTGATGGCCCAGATTGCCGACGCCGAAAAGGCGCTGGTGCAGTCGCAAAACAACAATATGTCGGTGATTGAGAAGGCCAACACCATCAAGAAGGACATCGAAAAGAACAAGGCCCGCAAGCTCGAAATCCAGCAAATGCTGGCCGCCAACGCCGCCGAATTGCAGCAGTACAATAACTCTATCGACACCAACCTGAAAGAGCAGGAAGCTGCCCGCGCCGATATCGTGAACATGCGCGTGGCCCTGGAGGCCGTGAAGGAGCGCATGAGCAAAATAGAATAACCGCCGCCTTCAGCCCGTTTTTAGTTTATCATTATCGACTTATTACTAGCGTTTAACCTTTCGATTTGTGCTTGATTAGTAATGCAATGCCTCCCCATTTAGGGGAGGCATTTTTAGTGGGGTAGGGGCGCGGCGGCCAACCTCGGCGGCTGCTTTCCGTTTGGGCAACGGAGTACTCCCTCCCCAAAACACTCCCTGACCCCATGGAAAAGACCGAAACGCAGCACCAGGTGCACCTGGAAAGCGCCGTAAAACTCCTCACCGGCGACCTGCAAGACGAAGCCAGCAAAGCGGGCATTGACAATAACCTACAGCGCTGGATTGAAGACCTGAAAGCCGCCCACAACCCCGAGTTTCACAAGCTGGTAACCGACCTGCAAGCCCTGAAAGCTCTGCTGAACAGCGGCACTTACGATGGCGACCAAACCGGCCGCCTGCTGCACCACCTGGGCACCGAAACGGCCCGCGTGGCCGGGTTTGCCACCGGCAATACCGTGGCGCACGTCGAGAAGCTGAGCGCCGCCCTGCTAGCCGCCGCCGGCCAGCTGCAAGGTGGCAGCACCTCGCCCGAGGAAGACCTCAAGAACGATAGCAAAGGCATTGACCGCCAGAGCTAAAATAGTAGTTTAGTGATTGATAAACAGGCATCCGTGAGTAGTTCGCGGGTGCCTGTTTTGTTGAAAAGGATTCCGGCCTAGCTATTGTCCGTGCTTATGAAAATCTTTGTGTATACCGCGCTTAACGAAGCGGCGCGGGCCTACCTGCACCAGCAACTACCCGTCGAGGCAGACGTGACTTTTAACGCCGACCTGCCCACCGACGAGGCGCGGGCGGCATTGCAATCGGCTGAAATTGTCTTAGGCAACCCGCCGCCCGCGTGGCTCACGGCCGGGCCGCTGCCGGCGCTGAAATTCTGGCAGATAGACTCGGCGGGCTTCGACCGCTACAAGGGCGTGCAACTGGCCGTGCCGGTAGCTAATATGGGCGATTTTTTTGCCTGGGCCTGCGCCGAAACGATGGTGGCCGGCCTGCTGGCCCTCTACCGCCGCCTGCCCGAGCTGGTGCTTTTGCAGGCCAAGCAGCAGTGGGTAGGGGCCGAAGTGCGCGGCCGCCAGGGTTTGCTGCGCGACAAGCGCGTGGTGATACTCGGGGCGGGCACCATCGGGCAGGCCGTGCGCGAGCAGCTCAGCGGCTTTGGCTGCGCGGTGCAATTTTTGGCCCGCCGCGACCCGCAGGCGCAGCTACACACCCAGAAAGAGCTAGCCGCCGCCCTGCCCGAAACCGACGTGGTAGTGAACTGCCTGCCTGGTAGCGCCGACGGGTTTTTCTCGGCCGAGCTGGTGGCTGCCCTGCGCCCCGATGCCATCTACGCCAGCGTGGGCCGCGGCAACACCACCGACGAGCCCGCCCTCGTCGCGGCCTTGCAGGCCGGCCGCCTCGGCGGGGCCGTGCTCGACGTCACGGCTACTGAGCCCATTCCGGCCGGCCACCCGCTCTGGGTTTTGCCCAACGTGCTGCTGACCCAGCACACCGGCGGCGGCCAGCCCCGCGAGGCCGAGGGCAAAATCGACCAGTTTATTCGTAACCTGATGCGCCTGCGCACTGGCCAGCCGCTGGAAAACCCAGTGCAGCTGGCCGAAGGGTATTAAATGAACTGGGTGGGATAACAACGTTTTGTCATGCAGAGCGCAGCGAAGCATCTCGCGTGGCGCAGTAATCCTTGACGTTTTGAGAATAGTGCAGCACGCGAGATGCTTCGCTGCGCTCTGCATGACCTGTTAAATAATTAGCTTTTAGCATTTCATGTCTCAGATTGCTTGCTAAGCAGCTCATTGGCTTCCTCGTCCGTCAGCACCACGGCCCCGGTGTCGCCGTCGGGGAAGATGAGGCGTGCCGTGGCGTGGCGCAGCTCCTCAAGGCGCGCCAGGGTATCGGCCACCGTGGGGTTGGCCTCTATTTTAGCCAGCAGGCCACTGCTGCGGGCCACCTGAAAAAGCTTTTCGAGCACAAAAGGCAGCACCCAGCCTACCACGTTGCTCATAAAAGCGCCCCGCAAACCCAGGCGTAGCAGGAGGCTGGCGGTCATGCGCTCGAGCAGCAGCACGCGGGCGGCGGGCAGGGCTTTATCGGTCAAAAAATCAACCACCAGGCGGGCGTGGCCATTCTGCACTTCGGCCCGCAGCACCTCCTGCACCGAGTCGAGGGCCCGCTGCACGAGCTGGCGAAACAGCCGGCCGGTGCGGCCGGCTCGCTGGCCGGCCTGCCGGGCGGCGCTGGCCACCTGGCCCGGCAGCTCGGTCGGAAAAGAAAAATACTTCATAGTAAAGACAAAGTAGCCAGCCCGTGCACAGCGGCGCTGGCGACAGCAAAGGTGTATACGGCGCGCCCAAATAGACTGGTGCGGCGGCGCCCGTTGTGGGCATGCGGAAAGCTGGGCGAAAGGTTGCACTTAAACCTTCAGGCAGGGAAGATTGTCTGCTGGTGCGTGCGGCGCACGCAAAAAGCCGAACTATACGCCGGCGCGTTAGGTTAGCTAGGGACACTTTCGGGAGGCAGTTTAGCCAACTTGTTTAAGGTATTCCCGTTACGCGTTTTATCTAACCGGTCGCATCCGCCGGTTTTGCTTATGTCTGATTTGCTACTCGACGTTAATTTACAAAAGGTGCCCGACGACTACCTCGCCGGGGCCTGGCGGGTGGCCCACCGCGTACTCAACCGGGCCGACCCGGCCAGCGCGCTCGCGCAGGCGACCAACCTGCTGCTGGGGGGGCAGCAGCTGGAGCTACAGGCCCCCGACCAGCACGAAACCGGCAGCTGGGCCGTGCAGCGCGACGAGCTGCTCAACCGCCCTTACCTCAGCCTGACGCTGCCCAGCGAGGACCTGCGCGCGCTGGTAACGCGCCTGCGCCGCACCACCGACGGCGCGCGCGCCCAGCTAAACCTCTACTTCAGCTCGGGGCTGGAAATGCAGCTCGACCGCCCGTAACCTATTTAGTAACTACCCCTTACGCCTTGCTTGCTGTGGCCGATTCTGCTGCTACCTCCAGCCTTCCTACGCTTATTGAAAGCGAGTTTCAATTTCTGGCCGATTTCATTCCGCAGTTGGTTTGGATAACCGACCCTACGGGCGACCACTTGTACTTCAACCAGCGCTGGATTGACTACACGGGCTACGCGCTGGCCGACAGCGTGGGGCCCGACATGTGGAATAACCTGCTGCACCCCGACGACCGCGCCCGCGCCCGCCAGGTGTGGGGCCACTCGCTGGCCACCGGCGATAACTACGAAATTGAATACCGCTTCAAATCCAAAGCCGGCGACTACCGCTGGTTTTTGGGCCAGGCTAGCCCCCGGTGCGACGAGTCTGGTAGTATTGCCACCTGGTTTGGTACCTGCACCGACATTCACGACCAGAAGCTGGCCGCCGAAGCCCTGGCTGAGCGCGAGTCGGAGTTTACAACCCTGGCCGACAACGTGGCCCAGCTTTCGTGGATGGCCCGGCCCGATGGCAATATTTATTGGTATAACAAGCGCTGGTACGACTTCACGGGCACCACGCCAGAGGAAATGGCTGGCTGGGGCTGGCAGAAAGTGCACCACCCCAAGCACGCCAGCCAGGTAGTTGAGTTTGTGCGTGCTGCCTGGGCTAAAGGCGAGCCCTGGGAGCTGACGTTTCCGCTGAAGCGGCACGATGGCGAGTACCGCTGGTTTTTGACTCGCGCCGTGCCCATTCGCGACGAGCACGGCCAGCTACTGCGCTGGCTGGGCACCAACACCGACGTAACCAAGATGCGTGAGCTGCAAGAGCAGCTGCAAAACTCCTACGCCGACCTGGAGGCCAAAGTGACCTTCCGCAACTTGGAGCTGGAGCACGAGGTGCAAAAGCTCCGCAAGCAGCTCGGGGCAGCGTAAGCTATTCAGTGTACCGTAAGCTTTAGCTTGCGAGCGAGCGCAGCGAGCAGCCGCGCCTGCCAACGTTCGCTTACGTCCTACTCGCTGCGCTCGTTCGCAAGCTAAAGCTTACGGTACATACAAGATGGGGCCGGCCGCGCAAGCAGCCGGCCCCGCTTTTTTAGCGTTTAAGCCCCCATGAACGCTATTATCATTGAAAAGCCCGGCGGCCCCGACGTGCTGCATTTGCAAGAAGCCCCACGCCCCACGCCCGCCGCTGGCCAGGTACTCATTCGCGTGCACGCCGCCGGCGTCAACCGCCCCGACGTGCTGATGCGCCAAGGCAAATACGCCGGCAGCGGCGACGTAACCGGCTCGGTGCCCGGCCTCGAAATCGCCGGCACCGTCGAAGCGTGCGGCCCCGATGCCCCGCGCTGGCGGCCCGGCGATGCCGTGTGCGCCCTGCTGGCGGCGGGCGGCTACGCCGACTACGCCGTAGTCGATGCCCACCACTGCCTGCCCGTGCCCGCCGGCCTCAGCATGACGGAAGCCGCCGCGCTGCCCGAAACCGTGTTTACGGTGTGGCACAACGTGTTTCAGCGCGGCTGCTTGCAGCCCGGCGAGACGCTGCTGGTGCACGGCGGTAGCAGCGGCATCGGCACCACGGCCATTCAGCTGGCGCGGGCGCTGGGCAGCCGGGTAGCCATCACGGCCGGCGACGAGGCCAAGTGCCAGGCCTGTCGCGAGTTGGGCGCCGAGTGGGCCATCAATTACAAAACCGACGACTTCGAGCAAGTGCTGAAAGAAGCCGGCATCGACGTAATTCTGGACATGATAGGCGGCGACTACGTGCCCAAAAACCTGCGCCTGCTACGCGACGATGGCCGCCTGGTGTTCATCAACGCCATGCAAGGCGCGAAAGCCGAGCTCAACGCGCTGGAGGTAATGAGCCGCCGCCTCACCATCACGGGCAGCACCCTGCGCCCGCGCTCGGCCGAGTTCAAGGCCGCCCTGGCCGCCGCGGTCGAAAAGCATGTGTGGCCGCTCATCGCGGCCGGGAAATTTCGCCCGATTATCGACCGCACTTTCCCGCTGGCCGAGGCGGCCGCCGCCCACCAGCGTATGGAGAGTAGCGCCCACATCGGCAAAATCGTGCTGACGGTTGCTAAATAAGTAACTAACCGTCATGCTGAACGCAGTGAAGCATCTCTACCGCACCGTTGAATAGCCAACAATGGTGCGGTAGAGATGCTTCACTGCGTTCAGCATGACTAAAAAAGCGCAGTCAGCCTACGCCTTTTTCTTCCACTTTATGCCGCAGCCAATGGCCTGCGTGGTGCTGGTAGCGGCGGACTTGCCGGCCATGATATCAGTCATGGCGTTGTCTAGATATTTGGTTTTCACCAGCTTGACGTCTTCGGAGTTGTCGTCAATCGCCCCGACATAGGCCACCACGAAATCCGCGCCCTGGCGCTTGAGCACGTAGAGGTGCGGCGTGCGGGTAGCGCCGAAGGTGCGGGCCACCTGCTGCGTTTCGTCCTGCAAATAGGGGAAGGTGTAGCCATGCTCTTTGGCGCGGCGCTGCATAGCGGCGTAGGAGTCGCCGGGCACGCTGGCCGCGTCGTTGGGGTTGATGGCCACCACGGGGTAGCCCAGCGGGGCGTATTTCTTATCGAGGGCGATGATGCGGTCTTCGTAGGCCTGGGCGAAGGGGCAGGTATTGCAGGTAAAAACCACGATATAACCCTTGGCGGACTTATTGTCGGCCAGCGACACGAGCTTGCCATCCACGTTTTTGAGCTTGAAATCAGCGGCTTTGTCGCCGACTTTGTAGCCTTCGGCGGCGGGGCGCAGCACGAAGCTGCTGAGGACAAGCGCGCACAAAGCGAGTAGCGGGAGGATTTTTTTCATAAGTAGGAAATATAACACCAAGCTCCAGCTTGGTGAGGCGATGAAAAGGCGGCGTAGCCGTGCCCGGCCGAGTCACCAAGCTGGAGCTTGGTGTTACAAAAACTTACGCAACTCAGCTGTCAGTTCTGCCGCCGTGAGCGGCTGCTCAAAAGTAGCCCGTTTCCGGGCTTGGTTGTTATAAATCAGGGTAAACGGAATCGAGCCCGACCATTTTTTATCCACCTTTTGCAGCCAGGTGTTGGGGTCGGTTTCGTCGAGGAGCAGCACTTCTGACTTGAGGCCCCGCTTCTGCACGAAGGGCTTCACCTTCTTGTCTAGCTGCGAGCGGTAGTCGAGGCTGACGAGCACGAACTTCACTTTCTTACCGGCCTGGGCGGCGCGCACTCGCTCAAAAGCGGGCAGCTCCTGCACGCAGGGGCCGCACCAGGTAGCCCAGAAATTGACCACGTAAGTAGTGTCGCCGGGGCGGGCGAGGCGCTGTTGCAGCTCGGGAAATTTGAGCACGGCCACGCGCTGCGCGAAGCTGGGCGCGGCCAGCAGCAGCGCGGCACTGGCCAGGAAGTAGCGAAAACGTAACATAAAGCGGTAAATGAGGCAGTAGGCGACGAAGGCGCGACCTAAACCGCGCAGGCACAAGCGAAAGCCGGTGCCACAAATACAGACAGCCAAGCCCGCCCGGAAGTTGCGCCCCCGCGCCCGGCCGTACCTTTGCGGCTGGCCGCAACTTTCGCTTTCCGGCCGTAGTTTTTCGAGCATGAACAAGCAGTATTGCCCCAGCCTCACCGAGTATAAGCGCCGCGTGGCGCGGGTTGTCAACATTGGCGGCGTGCCCCTGGGCGGCGACTACCCCATCCGGGTGCAGAGCATGACCACCGTGGACACGATGGACACGCTCGGCTCGGTCGAGCAGACGCTGCGCATGGTGGAGGCGGGCTGCGAGTACGTCCGCATCACGGCGCCCAGTGTGAAGGAAGCCCAGAACCTGCTGGAAATTAAGAAGCAACTGCGCGCGCGCGGCTGCAACGTGCCGCTCATTGCCGACATCCACTTCACGCCCAACGCCGCCGAACTGGCCGCCCGCATCGTGGAGAAAGTGCGCGTGAACCCCGGCAACTACGCCGACAAAAAGAAATTCGAGGAAATCAACTACACCGACGCCAGCTACGCGGCCGAGGTCGAGCGCATCCGCGAGCGGTTTCGGCCGCTGGTTAAAATCTGCAAGCAGTACGGCACCGCCATGCGCATTGGCACCAACCACGGCTCGCTGAGCGACCGCATTCTGAGCCGCTACGGCGACACGCCGCTCGGCATGGTAGAATCGGCGCTGGAGTTTTTGCGCCTCTGCGAAGAAGAAAACTACTACGATGTGGTGCTGAGCATGAAAGCCAGCAACACCCAGGTGATGGTGCAGGCCTACCGCCTGCTGGTGCAAAAGCTCGACGAGGAAGGCTTGCAGCCCTACCCCCTGCACCTGGGCGTGACCGAGGCCGGCGAAGCCGAAGATGGCCGCATCAAGAGCGCTGTGGGTATCGGCACGCTGCTCGAAGATGGCCTGGGCGACACCGTGCGTGTGAGCCTCACCGAGGCGCCGGAGCACGAGGCGCCGGTGGCTAAGATGCTGATTGACCGCTACACCAGCCGCGCCGCGCTGGCCCAGCCCATCAAGCCGCTGGAAGGGGAGGAGCCCATCAATCCGTTTCAGTACTACCGCCGCCACACCCACGAAGTAGCCAATTTTGGGGGCCTCAACGTGCCCCGCGTGGTGGCTGACTTGTCGCGCCTGCCGCAGCTCGAATACGCCGACCTGCGCGCCGCCGGGCACTTGTATTCGCCGTTCCTGGACAAGTTTCAGATGTCGGACCTCGGGGCCGACTACCTCTACACCGGCGAGCGGCCCGTGCCCTTCATGCTGCCCAATGGCCTGCGGGAAATCGTGAACTATCCCGCCTGGGTCGATGGCGGCCGCCGCCCCGACCAGTACCCGCTGATGACGGCCGACCGCTACATGGCCGACGAGCACCCCAATGCGTCGCTCGTCAACCACCCGCAGCTCAACTTCCTGCTGCTGACCCTCGACGCGCTCGACGCCCGGCTGCTCGACCGCCTGCGCCACGACCCCACCGTGGTGCTGGTGCTACACAGCCTCAACGCGCACGCCATGCCCGAAATGCGCCGCGCCTTCTTCGAGCTGATTAACCACGGCATCACCTGCCCGGTGCTGCTCGACCACGACTACCCCGCCCAGTCGGCCGAGCAAACCCAGCTCGACGCGGCCACCGACCTCGGCGGCCTGCTCATCGATGGCCTCGGCGATGGCATCGTGCTCGGCACCAGCCGCCTGCCCGCCGACTACACCCAGGCGCAGTGGCTCGACAAGATTGATGGCCTCAACCAGCTGAGCTTCGGTATCTTGCAGGCGGCCCGCACCCGCATGAGCAAGACCGAGTACATCAGCTGCCCCAGCTGCGGCCGCACGCTCTTCGACTTGCAGGAAACCACCGCCATGATTCGCAAGCGCACCGACCACCTCAAGGGCATCAAAATCGGCATTATGGGCTGCATCGTGAACGGCCCCGGCGAAATGGCCGACGCCGACTACGGCTACGTGGGCGTGGGCAAAGGCAAAATCGCCCTCTACCGCGGCCAGGACGTCATCAAGAAAGCCGTGCCCGAAGAACGCGCTGTAGACGAGCTAATCGAGCTCATGCGCGAGGACGGGAAGTGGATTGAGAAGGAAGTAGTAGGCGAGCCGGTGGGCGTGTAAACGAAATGCAAGCAGCTAACTTTTGAATTCGCTAGTATGTCAAAACGTGAGGATATAGCAGATAATATTGCGTGGATAGGGTGCTTGGGACTGCCTTTGCTAGCAGTGATATTTTTCGTAATATATTCTGGTTATAAATACGTTGATGAAAACTGGTTCTTTACTGATTATACAAATTTTAAGGTTGAAGAAGCCTGTAAGACCGGAAAGCTAAAACGGGGTATCTACAGTGGGGATTTTACGCTGTACGACCAAAAAAGCAGGGTCATGGATAACATGTCTGGTAAAGTCAAAATTAAAGATGGAGATGTCTTTGCTGTTGAGTACCGAATGCCTGGTTTCGATGTAAAGCAAGACGAGAATATTCCTACAACCGTTCGTATTACGATATGTGGTCAGAATTACGATTATGATGCTCGTGAAAAGCTTGAAGACCCGTTAGATTAACTGTTGAATTAAAGAGGTTATAAATAATGTTGCTTGTAATTAATTGGCTAATAAGTTTTTGATAAACTTGCCGCGTTTCATAGCTGCTAGGCAAATTCTACTTCTTCTCGGGCGATAATAGCGTCGTCCTTTTCAGAATCATCCTCGCGCATATCTTCCAGGTAAAGCGCCAAGGCATCCTGAATATTTTCTTTCACTTCCTCCACGGTTTTGCCCTGGGTGAGCACGCCGGGAATCTCTTTCAACTGGCCAATCAACTGGGTTTTGCCTTGGCGAATGAGCAGGGTAAATTTCATAAGAAGGATAAATTACGGGTTTAGGCTAAGGTAACAAGCTACCGCTGTTTCTTGTGCCACTGCGGCAGCTTCACCGCCCGATAAAGAACTCCCGAAACATAGCCAACTCCTCCAACTCCCGCTGCACGTAGGCCCAAAAAAACGACTCCCCCACCTGCCGTTGCAAAACGGAAATACCCACGTCAATCAAGCGCAGGCCTTGCTGCGTGAGCAGGATGTTATCGTAGCGGTCGCCGGGCAGGTGGGAGGGGCGCAGCAAGGCGCGGTGCACGAAGCCCGCCTGGTGCAGCGCCCGCAGGTCGTCGGCAAATATGTCAAACCAGATTTCCCGCATTTCCACTTCGTAAGCCCGAAAATCGAGCGGGTACAGGCGCTCCATCACCAGCATATCGGTGCCCAGCGCCGCGTTGGCTTCCAGGCGCAGAAATTTGACCACCAGCCCATTCACCTCGTTGGCAAACCGCATTTTCTCGGCCTCCGAGCCAATGTCGGAGCGGGTATCGTCGCTGAACAGCTTGCCCACTTCCGTTTCGGAAAGGGCGATGGCCGCGTTGTTGGCCCCGCGCGAAAGCTGGCGGGGGTAGCGTTTGGGTTCCATGGGGGCGGCGGGGTAGGGGTGCCGAAGATACTGCGACCGGCCTTGCCACCGCCGTCAGCGCCCGGCGTAGCTTTGCTACCCATGACCGCACCCGTGACTTTCGAACTGGCCACCGCCGGCCACGCCACGCTGCCCGCGCTATACACCGCCGCCGAGGTAGCGGCGCTGCTGCGGTGCCTCGAAAGCGCCCCCGCCGCTGGCCCCAATTTTCGGCGCAGCCAGGATGTCTTTGCCATTCGCCACCTGCTAGGCGAGGTGCCCGCGCTGTGGCCGCTGCTCGCCACGTCTGCCCTGCGCGGGCTGCTGCACGAACTTTTGCCAGCTGGCTGCCACCTCACCAAAGCCATTTATTTCGACAAGCCCGCCGGCTCTAACTGGCTGGTGGCCTGGCACCAGGATTTGATGATAAACGTGGACCGCCGCGCCGCCGACCTGCCCGGCTTCGGCCCCTGGACCGCCAAGGCCGGCTGGGTAGCCGTGCAGCCGCCCGTGGAAGTGCTCGAAAACACCGTCACCATCCGCCTGCACCTCGACGACTGCGACGCCACCAACGGCGCCCTCAAGGTAGTGCCCGGCTCGCACCTGGGCGGCGTGGCACCCGCCGAGACCATCGCGGCCCGCACCGCCTCGGCCACCGTGTGCACCGTGCCCGCTGGCGGGGCCATGCTCATGAAGCCGCTGCTGCACGCCTCCAATCGCAGCACCAGCAGCCGGCCGCGCCGGGTCATTCACCTGGAGTTTTCGGCCGCCGAGCTGCCCAGCGGGCTGGCTTGGCGCGAGCGGCGCGAGATAGTGTAGCTCAGGACTCTGCGAGTCCGAGCGCTCGCGCAGCTCGCATCCACGCAAGCAAACGTCTGTAATCGTAGATGCTCGCTGCGCGAGCGCTCGGACTCGCAGAGTCCAAGCTGCTTTTCCCGCCATTTGCGCAATCATTCTGCCGCCCATAATGTTAATTTGGCGGCACTAGCCTTTATCTATATGAACGGTAAAAACCTTTTCGACTTCGGCCCCGCCTTTGGTTATTTCTTCCGCAAGGCCGACCCGAACCGCAAATCGAATTTTAACCTGCGCACCATGCACTTCATCAATAAGCTGAGCATGGCGATGTTTTTGGTGGGCCTGGGCGTGTTGCTCTACCGCTGGTTTATCCGCTAAGCCGGGCCACGTATGAACATCGAGGAATACCGCGATTTCTGCCTGAGTTTGCCGGGCGCTACCGAGGAGCTACCTTTCGGCCCCGATACGCTGGTATTTAAAGTGGGTGGTAAGATATTTGCCTTCACCGACTTGCAGACGTTCGCCAGCTTCAACGTAAAGTGCGACCCCGCGCTGGCCGAAGAGCTGCGTGAGCAGTACGACTACGTGCGGCCGGGCTTTCACATGAATAAAAAGCACTGGAACACCATTCTTGTTGGGGCAGGCGCTACCTTGGCCCAGCAGCGCCAGTGGATTACGCACTCGTACCAGCTTGTGGTGGCCGCGCTGCCCAAGGCCGTGCGCACCGAACTGGCCGAGGCTACGAAAGAGCGGTAGCTACCAGGCGGCTTTGCGCGTGGCAGGTTCGTGCGGCTAGGCGGGTTCAGCTTGAGAATGCGCCTTGCCACTTGCTTGTGCATCAGTTCGGGAGCTACCGTAGCCGGTAGCAGAAGTAGGCTGCGCTCCGCTAGGAGGGCAGCCTTTTTTAGGCGCTAACGACGGCCGGAAAACAATTTTTTATGCGTAAAATGCAGAAAATCATTGACAAAGATTCTGCCAATGTTGAGCCAGTAAACAACCGGGTTGGGCGTTTTGAGCCGTAGCTAGCTACGGCCGGCGGATAATTTTGGGGCGTTATACCTTTTCGCTCTGTTAGCTGATGCAACGCAACTTCCGCCTCTTTCTGCACTGGTTATTTGTTCTTTTGCTGCCGGCCGCCAGCCCGGTTTTCGCCCAAAACCTGGCCCTGGGCAAGCCCGCCCTCGCCTCGTCGGCGGTGCAGGCCGCGAGCCGGGCAGTTGATGGCGACACGGGCACGCGCTGGGAAAGCGCCGCCAGCGACGCACAATATATCATCGTGGACCTGGGCGCGGCGCAGTCCATCGACCACATCCGGCTGCTGTGGGAAACGGCCCTGGGCAAGGATTTTACGCTGGACATCTCCGCCGTTACGGCCGCCCCGAGCGATGCCAGCTGGACCAACGTGGTAACTGGTACCTGGGTCACGGCCGTGACCGTCGTCGGCAATACCTTGACCACCAATGACTATACCGGCCTCGGCAAAAGCGGCCGCTACGTGCGGATGCGGGGCACGGCCCGCGGCACGGGCTACGGCTATTCGCTGTTTGAATTTGCCATTTATCCCTACGACCCCAACCCCAACCTGGCGTTCGGCAAGCCGGCCACGGCCTCGGCCAGCCCCATGCAGGCCGTAGCCAATGCCTTCGATGGCAACGGCAAAAGCCGCTGGGAAAGCGCCTACACCGACGCGCAGTACATCACGGTAGACCTGGGCGCGGTGCAAACCATCGACCGCATCCGCCTAACCTGGGAGGCGGCGCTGGGCAAGGATTTTACCTTGGACGTATCAAACGACGGCACTACCTGGACGACGGCCGCCACCGTCACGGGCAATACCTCGACCTCGAACGAATACGCCAACCTCGGCAAAAGCGGCCGCTACGTGCGCATGAACGGCACGGCCCGCGGCACCGCCTACGGCTACTCGCTGTATGAGTTTGAGGTATTTGCCGCTTCCAACAACGCCGCCAACCTCGCCGGCGCCAAGCCGGCCGTGGCCTCGTCCACTCAAGGCACGCTATCCGCGAGCTACGCCTTCGACAACGACCGGCTGACGCGCTGGGCCAGCACGGCCGGCCGCGACGATGCTTCCATCTACGTAGACCTGCGCGGCACCGCTACCATCTCGCGGGTGTACCTCGTCTGGGAAAAGGCCTACGGCGGCGATTTCACCATCGACGTCTCGGACGATGCCCAGACCTGGACCACCGTGGCTACTACCGTCGGCAACTCGTTTCACTTCAATGAGTACACGTTTTCGACGCCCGCCAGCGGCCGCTACGTGCGCATGAACGGCACCAAGCGCGGCACCACCATTTCGGACAATGGCTACTCGCTCTACGAGTTTCAGGTGAATGGCACCCTCGCGCAGCCGCTGCCCGTGGTGCTCACCAGCTTTGAAGCCGCGCCGCAGGGCGCGGGCGTCGCCCTGGGCTGGGCCACGGCCAGCGAGCAGCGCAATGCCGGCTTCGAGGTGCAGCGCTCGGCCGACGGCGTGGCCTTTGCGACGCTCGCCACGGTAGCGGGCCGGGGCACCACGCAAAGTGCTCACACTTACAGCTACTTCGACGCCGCGCCGCGCGGCACCACGGCCTACTACCGCCTCAAGCAACTGGATATCGAGGGCACATTTGCCTATAGCCCCGTGGTGGCCGTGCAGGCCGGGGCCGCCAGCCTGGCCGCGCTCCGCATCTACCCCAACCCCACCGCCGACCGTGCTACCGTAACCTGGGAAGCGCCTATTGAAGGTGCCGGCCGCTGGTACCTCACCAATAGCACCGGCCAGGTGGTGCACGCCGAGCCGCTGACCAGCGAGCATGCCGCCACGCTCACGCTTGACCTTCAGGCGTATCCGGCCGGCAGCTATGTGCTGACGGTGGAAAGCGCCGGCCACGTGCTGCGCCGCGCCCGAGTACAAAAAAGCAGCTAGTAGGGGTGCTCGGCAGCCTGAATGGCTACTGCCTCCGCTGCTGGTGCGGCGGTGGCAGTAGCCATTCGGTTTTAAGTACGGGCCGGGTAGCGGCGTTACCTTCGGGCTCGCCGAGCTACCAACCCCCGCGTACCCATGCCTACCCCGCCCAAAGACCTGCTCGCCAGCAAAGCCCCGCTGCACCCCCGCAACCCGCACCGCGAGCGCTACGATTTTGCCCAGCTCACCCAGGCCAGCCCGCCGCTCGCGCCCTTCGTGCACACCAATAAGTTTGGCGATGCCAGCATCGACTTCGCCAATCCCGAGGCCGTGAAGGCGCTCAATCGGGCGCTGCTGAAGCAGTTTTATGGCATCGCGCACTGGGATATTCCGGCCGGCTACCTGTGCCCGCCCATTCCCGGCCGGGCCGACTACCTGCACTACGTAGCCGACTTGCTGGCTGCCAGCAACAGCGGCGCGGTGCCGCGCGGCAAGGGCGTGTCGGTGCTCGACATCGGGGTAGGAGCCAATGCCATCTACCCCCTCATCGGCCGCCAGGAATACGGCTGGCGCTTTGTAGGCTCCGAAACCGATGCCGTGGCTTTGCGCGTCGCGCGCAACATCGTGAGGGCCAACGATGCTCTCAAAGGCAGCATCGACCTCCGCCATCAGCCCGACGCCGGCCACATGCTGGCCGGCATTCCCAAGCGCGGTGAGGTGTTCGACGCCACCATCTGCAACCCGCCTTTCTTCGCCTCGCTGGCCGAGGCTGAAGCCGGCACCCGCCGCAAAACCACCAACCTGGGCGGCCGCAACACCGGCCGCCCCGCGCCGCCCGTGCGCAACTTCGGCGGGCAGGCCAGCGAGCTGTGGTACCCCGGCGGCGAAGAGGCTTTTGTGCGCCAGCTCGTGAAAGAAAGCCACGCGCAGCCGGCCACCGCCTTCTGGTTTACTACGCTCGTGTCGCAAAGCCACACGCTGCCCGGCATCTACAAAGAGCTGCAATGGGCGGAGGCGGTGGAAGTAAAAACCATCGACATGGCCCAGGGCCAGAAAAAAAGCCGCCTCGTGGCCTGGACGTTTCTCACGCCCGAGCAGCAGGCCGCGTGGCGCGAAAAGCGGTGGGTGAAGGCTGTTTAAGGTGAGGATACGGCTGGCTGCTAGTGATTGTATACTCAAAAACAGCGAAGTAAAATGGATTTTGTAATCAGCATTCCCAACGACAAACTTGCTTTCGTTAAGCAATTACTGAGTGAGCTGAATTTGCCTCTGAAGCCAATTGAAGCGGCATCGCTCACCATTGCACAGCAACGGCTTGCTGACGACCTCACGGAATCGTTACGAGAAGTTGAGTTGCACCAGCAAGGAAAGATAAAATTGCAGACAGCTGAGGAGTTGCTTAAAGAGCTTGAGGACGAAGAAAAGCTTGAAAGAGAGTAGTAGTACAAGCTTATTCCAAAAGCAAGAAGCGCCCGCTGCACGTGCAGCGGGCGCTTCTTG
>NZ_DASTEP010000110.1:0-16712 GCF_035709525.1 Hymenobacter sp.
TGCGCAGAATGCTCAGCATGACGGACGTTCTAAGCCGCCACCCGCTGATTTTTATTCAGCACCGTAGCCAGCGTCGCGCTCGCGCCTTCCTGCTGCAACTGCGCCAGGTAGCGCGCCACGCTGGCCTCGAAGCCCGGCAGCGCCGTCAGGTCGGTGCCCCACAGCTCCTGGTTGCTGAGCGCAGCCGATACCACCTCGGCGGCCGGCCGCTGCCAGAGCTCGGCGAAGTAGCCCGCCTGCTCATCCTGAATGAGATACTCCTGGCCATTGGCCTCGCCGTAGTACTTGCCAGCCTCCTGGCGCGTGCTGCGCAGGAAGAGTAGGTAGGCCGCAAAGCCCAGCGCCACGTACTGCGGGGCCGTCTTGAAGCGCTCGCAGTAGTGCACCAAATCGGGCACTACGCGCATCCGCAGCTTGGCCGAATAATTCAAGGTGATGGCCAGCCAGCGATGCTCCACGGCGGGGTTGCGGAAGCGGTCGAGCACCTGCATGCCGAAGCGCTGGCCCACTTTTTCATCGACGGGGTAGGGGATGCCGGGCAGCAAATCGGCCAGCATCAGGTTGCGGATGTAGGTGGCGAAGTAGTCGTTTTCCATCGCGCCGCGCACCGTGGCCTCGCCGGCCAGCACGGCCAGGCCGCAGGTGAGCGAGTGCGTGCCATTCAGCAAGCGCATTTTCAGCTCGCGGAAGAGGTTGATGTCGGGCTGCACAATCACGCCGGGGTGAATCTGCTGGAAGCTTAGCACCTCCCGCACCCGCTCGTCGCCCTCGATGGCCCACAGCAAGTACGCCTCCGACATAATCAGCAGCTCGTCGTCGTAGCCCAGCTCCTGCGTCAGGGCGGCGTGCGCCTCGGCGGCCGGCTTGCCTGGCACAATGCGGTCGACCAGCGAGTTGCACACGGTATTTGCCGTTTCGAGCCAGGAGATAAACCCGGCGTCGAGCCTGGCGCGGTCGGCCAGCTCACGCAAAATGCCGCGCAGCTTGGTGCCGTTGTCGGGAATCAGTTCGGTGGGCACGATGATAAGGCCTTTATCGGCCGCGCCGCCAAAAGCCTCGTAGCGGGCCAGTAGCACCGCCAGCAGCTTGCCAGGAAACGAGCGCGGCGGGGTGGCGCGGATATCCTCGCTTTCATCCAGCACGATGCCGATTTCGGTGGTATTGGAGAGCACTACTTGCAGGTCGGGGCTGGTGGCAAATTGCAGCACGTCAGCCCACTGGCTTTTGGCCGACAGCACCCGGCTGATGCTGGCGCACACCACGTTTTCGCTCACGGTCTGGCCGTCTTCCACGCCGCGCACGCACACTGTGTACAGGTTGTCTTCGCGCTCGAAAGCGGCGGCATCGCCGCCGTCGGTGCTTTTTACCACCACCACGCGGCCGTTGAAAATACCCTGGCGGTTGGCCTGGTCAATCAAAAAATCGGGTAGCCCGCGCAGCAGCACGCCGGTGCCGAACTGCAAAACTTTTTCGGGCAGCTCAAACAGCGCGGGGGTGGGCAGGGCAACCGTAGCGGCGGCCACGCCGGCCTGCGCGAAAGATTGGGAAAGAACGGGCATATTCTTGCTAAGATGTTACAGCAATAGCTGGGTAATAAGTGAAGAGGCGAGCGGGTTAACTAAGCTGAGACTTAGCATGTTTCAAAACAACACACGCGCGGCTAAACGGCCGTCATGCGCTCACCTGTTTTTAGGGCGCGGGCCACTTTTGCTGCCACTTGGGGTAGTCTTTGTTCAACAGCTTTTCGGGCCAGGTGCCGGCGTACACGTAGCCGGTGCGGCGCTCGTTTTCGATGTCGGCGAGGCGGGCGTGCTTTACGCCGTCGCGCCCCACGTAGATGGGCTGGTTGGTGTCGAGGTCGTAGAAGCGCGCCCACAGTGTGCTGCCGGGCTGGGGTACCATCACCCGGTCGCGGCCCTTGGGCTCCTGCGGGTCGGTGATGTCAGCCACTGCCATGTTCTCAATTTTAGAAGCCTGAAACCAGGCCATGGCGGCGGTCACGGCGCGGCGCACCTCGGGGCTGGGCTGGTCGAGGGTCAGCAAAAACTCAACAATCGCCACCGACTCGTCGCCGCTCAGCGAGGGCAGCTCAAAGGCGCGGGCCTTGCACGGCAGCAGGGTCACGCGGTCGTGCTGAGCGCACCACACGGTGAGCTTGCCGTGCTGCACGTACTGCGTTTTCAGGATGCACTGGACGCCCTTGTCCATCGCTTTTTGGGCCGGCGGCACCAGCGCGGCATCGACCAAGGCAAAGTCGCCCTTTTTGTCGGCTACCGCCTTCAGCACCGTCAGCGCCTTGGTCATGGCGTTGTCGTTGTAGGTAATCTGGGCGCGGTAAAAGCGCGTGTCGGGGAAGTACTGCGGGAAGCCGCCGCTGGGCTGCTGCATTTTCAGCAGGTAGCGGATGCCGCTTTCGGCGGCCTGCTTGTAGGCCGGGTTTTGGGTATTCCTGAAAGCCGTAACCAGGTAGGTGATTTCGCGGGTCGTGGCGTTGTTATCGATAGTAGCGTCGGTAGCGCCGGCGTCGCGGCGGGCGGCGGTGAGGTCGGCCGCGCTCATGGGGTGGCGGTAGTCTACTTTCACCTCGTTCACGGCCTTGGGCCAGCCGCCGTTGCTGCGCTGGAAGGCGAGCATCTTCTCGGCGGTGCTGTCCTGCGTCGCAGCCATTGGTACCGGGCGCGATACTACTGCGGGTGGGCGGCTGAGAGCAGCGGCTGGCCGGGAGGCTGGCAGGCCCAAGGCAGCGATAAGCAGCGACGAATATTTCATGGCAGAAAAGCGCGGGAATAAGGTAAAAATGAGCGGCTGCCCGTTGGTAGCCGCTCATTTACTAGTCGTTAGTAGCCGAAATTCTGCTTGATGGCTGGGTCGGTGTCCAGGGTAGTCTGCGGGATGGGCAGTAGCTCCTTGCCCGCGCCGGGCACGTACTCGGCGGCCATGCCAGCCCCCGTGCTGTTCACGCTGGTGCCGCCCACGTTTACCACCGTGCCGTTGGGCTGGAGGTTACCCACGTAGGCTGCATCAATGCTCTGGCGCCAGTTAACGCGAGTGGTGCCGGTGGGGGCGGTGGTGTTGGCAGGTGAGGGGCGGTAGAACGAGCGCGTCCACTGAATGGCACCGTTGACCACGCGGTAGTACTGGTACTGCGGCACGTTCTGGTAGGGGGCCAGGTTTTGGCGCATGAGGTTGAGGGCCGCCTTAGTGTCGCTGATTTTCTGGGCCAGCAGGTTCCAGCGCAGCAGGTCGTACTTGCGGATGCCCTCCGAGCCAAATTCCAACAGGCGCTCATTCACAAGGGCGTTGAACATATCGGCTTTCGTGCCGGTGTTCAGGTTGAGGGCGGCGCGGGCGGCGTTGCCGCCAAAGCCGCGGGTGCGGACTTCGAGCAGCGCGGCGCGGCCGGCGGTGGTGGGGCCGTTCAGCTCGTTGTCGGCCTCGGCAAACATCAGCAGCACATCGGCAAAGCGGATGAGCGGCCAGTTGTAGCCCAGGTAGTTGTTGGTGCCGGGCAGGGCCGGGTTGTGCCAGTCGCGGCGAAATTTGCCGTCGTAAATCGTATTCAGCGCCACGCCCGACTGGTTGTTGCTGCCGCTGGCAAACTGGTACGGGGCGATGGTGATGTCGCGGCGCACGTCGGTCGAGTCGAAGGCGTAGAAATAGGTCGGCACCACCGTCACGGCTCCCTGCGTCGAGCCGTAGACGGGCGAGTTTTGCAGGCGCGGGCCGTTGTAGTAGCCCAGCTTCGAGTCGCCAGTAGCCGTCGAGCCAGCCATGCCCACCTCAAATAGTATCTCGTTGGCAGCATCGCGGCGCTGCTCGTTGATGCCGCGCCACAAATCTGAAAAGCTGGGGTTCAGCGTGTGCTGGCTGCGCTGGGCCATCAGCTCGGCGCACTCCTGGCGGGCAATGCGGTAGTAGTCGAGGTAGTCGGCCTGGCGCGTCATGGTGTTGCCAAACAGCGCGTAGCCGCCGCGCTGCAAGGCCAGGCGGGCGCGTAGGGCTTTCACTGCGCCCTTGGTGATGCGCTCGTTGTTGATGCCGGCATTGGTGCGGTAGGGTACCAGCTTTTCGGCGGTGGCCAGGTCGGCAATTAGGGTAGTCAGGGTCTGGTTGCGGTCGGCGTTGGGCAAACTGAAATTCTGGTCGGAGGCGGAGGGCGTGAATTGCGCCGGCACGTCGCCCCAGTTACGAATCAGCTCGTAGTAGTACTGCGCCCGCAACGTCAGGGCCTCGCCGTAGAGGCGGTGCAGCGTGGCCGTGTCGGCGCTGGTGCCGCCGTTATAAAGCGCCATCTGCGGAATGTTTTTGATGCAGACGTTGGCGCGCTCCACGCCCTGGTAGAGGTTGTTCCAGGGGTTGATAATCTCGGTGTTGCTGGCAAAGGCCTTGTAGCGCGCAATGCCCCGGCGGCCCGTGTCGAAGGTGCCCGACGAGCCGATGAGCTCATCGGTATCGTAGGGGTAGTACATGCTGAGGCGGGTGCCGTAGGTGTTATCGCCCGAGAGCGGGTCGTAGGCCCCGAGTACGGCGCTGGTGGCCCCGCTCACGGTGCTGAAGGTGGCTTCCACGGTAGTGAGGGCCGTGGGCTCGATTTCCAAATAGCTTTTGCAGGAGCTGGCCAGCCCGGCCGCCCCGGCCAGCAGCGCGGCCACCGTGGCCTTCCGCGAAGTAAAATTAAAAGCTTTCATAAGGCTAGGAACTAGCTAAAATGCGGGTGGGAGGTTTTGGGTGCCTAGTTATTAGTGCTTGGTGCTCAGTCTTATATTTTCTAAGCTAAGTACTAATAACTAGGCACTAAGCACTAATTACAGCCCCAGGTTCAGGCCAAACAGGAAGGCGCGGCTGCGGGGGTAGGCGGCGTAGTCGACGCCCGGCGTGAGCGGGGTGCTGCGGCGGGTATTCACCTCCGGGTCGTAGCCCGAGTATTTGGTGAAGGTGTACAGGTTGTTGAGCGTGGCGTAGAAGCGCAGGTTCTGGATTTTAACCTTGCTCAGCAGGCCTTTGGGTAGCGAGTAGCCCACCGTGATGTTGTTGATGCGCAAAAACGAGCCGTCTTCGATGGCGTAGGAGTGCAGCAGGTAATTGCCGCGCACCGGGCTCCAGATGGAGGCGTTGGCATTCACCTGGTTGAAGGTGGTGGCATCGGTGATGAGCGCGCCGTTGTTGTCGGTGTAGCGCACCCGGTTGTTCATCTCGCTCAGCAGGTTAGCGTAGGAGGTGTTGGCGGTGCTGGTCGTAAACTCAATCTTGTTGGCGTTGTAGATGTCGTTGCCCAGCACGAAGTTCACAAATACGCTGGCGTCGAAGCCTTTATAGGTGAATTGCTGGTTCAAGCCGCCCACCATCTTGGGGTTCGAGTTGCCGATAATCGTTTTGTCGGCTTCCGTAATCTGGCCATCGCCGTTCACGTCTTTCAGCTTCAGCGCGCCGATGCTCAGCAGCGGGTTGCCGGTCACGCTCAGGTCGTTGGCTACGTTGTCGTTCAGCACGCCGGTGCGGGTAGCGTAGTTATAGGACTTGAAGTCCTCGGCTTTGTAGTAGCCATCCGTCACGTAGCCGTACATCAAACCCACCGGCTGGCCCACGCGGGCCACGTAGTCGGGGCCCGACAGGCCGGTGCCGGCCCAGCCCGACTGAATGCTCGGAATCTCCGCCAGCCCGCCCAAGTCCGTGATTTTGTTGCGGTTGAACGAGGCGTTGGCCGTGGCCGACCACGTGAAGTTGGGCGTCTGAATCACGGTGCCGCTCAGCTGCAATTCGAGGCCCTTGTTGGAGGTCGAGCCGATGTTGCGGAACTGCGAGGTGTAGCCCGAAATGCCGGGCAGCGGCTGCGCAATCAGCAGGTCGCGGGTGGTGTTGTAGTACACGTCGGCCGTGAACTGCACGCGGTTGTTGAAGAAGCTCACGTCCACGCCCACGTCGCGGGTAGTGGTTACTTCCCACTTCAGGTTGGGGTTGGCCAGGGTGGTGAGGGCCGTGGCGGGCGTCGTTACGTGGTTGAGGGCGTAGCTCACGTTGCCGGCCTGGAAAAGCTGCTCGGTGAGGAAATCCGGGATGCGGTTGTTACCGGCCTGGCCGTAGCTCACGCGCAGCTTCAGGTCCGATACCTTGGTGAGGTAGTCCTTGAAAAAGTCTTCCTGCGAGATGCGCCACGCCGCCGACGCGCCGGGGAAAACGCCGCCCTTGTTGTCGTAGCCCTTGAACTTCGACGACAAATCGTAGCGGGCCGTGGCCGAAAACAGGTACTTACCATCGTAGTCGTAGCTCAAGCGGCTGAAACCCGACACCAGGCCGTAATCGACCGGAATGCTGGTGCTCGGCAGCACCGGCTGGGCCACCGTGCCCACCGGCAGCACGGCCTGGTTGATGTTGGCCAGCGCGCGCTCGGCGGTGATGTCCGAGGGCAGGAAGTTGACCTGCACGAAGTTTTGGGTGGTGCGCTGGCGGTACACTTCCTCGCCCAGCAGGGCCGTGAAGGTGTGCTTGTTTTTCGTCAGCGTGTAGTTCAGGGTGTTCGAGTTGTTGAGCGTCGTCGTGTTGCCGTTGGTGAGCGTCACGAAGGGCAAATTCTGGTAGCCGCCCGCCGCCTGCCGGATGGTAGGCGAGTACAGCCCGTTGAAGGTATTGAGCTCGGTATACGTGAGGTCAAAGCCGCCCGTGGAGCGGAATACCAGCGAGGGCAGGATGTTGAATGAGGCCGTGGCGCCCATATTAAACGTGCGGCGCTTGTCGGCGCGGTACTCGTTGTTGATGGCCAGCACCGGGTTTACCAGCGACGAATTGGCGAAGAAATCGGGGTCGAAGTTGGCCGTCGGGTCAACGCCGGCGCTGCTAGTGGGCAGGTTGAAGGGAATGTACTGCACCGTGTTGCGCAGGCGCGACGTCACGCTGGAGCCGGTGTTCACTACCTGTCCGTTGCTGCTGGTGCCGAGCGCCGCGCCGGTGCCCGCGCCCAGGTTTTGCTGGTCGTTGAAGCGGGCATTAAAGCCCAGGCGGAATTTCTCGCTGGCCTTGGTATCGATGCGGAAGTTGACCAGCTTGCGGTCGTAGCTCGACCCTAGCTGTATACCGTCCTCCGTGTTACGGGTCAGGCTGAGGTTAAAGGTCGTGGCCTTGGTGCCGCCGCTCACCGATACGTTGTGCGTTTGCTGAAACGCGCTGCGGCCAAACACCTGGCGCTGCCAGTCCTGGTTGGGCAGGTTGCGCAGGCGGTTCAGCGTGTCGCTGTTGAAATTGAGCGAGCCAAACACCTGCCGAAACGTGTTGGTGCCGCCCGATACGCTGGCGCCCGAGCCCGTGAGCTGCGCCCGCTCGTACTCCCAGTTGAGGTAGTCGGCCGGCCCCATCACGTCGAGCGTTTTGGTGATTTTGCGGAAGCCCGCAAAGCCGTTGTAACTCACCGAGGTGCGGCCTTCGCGCCCGCCTTTGGTCGTGATGATAACCACGCCGTTAGCGCCCCGCGCGCCGTAAATGGCGGTCGAAGAAGCGTCTTTCAGCACGTCGACCGACTGAATGTCCTGCGGCGCGATAACGGCCAGTGCATTCTCAATCTGAATGCCATCCACGATGTAGAGCGGCGAGTTGTCCTGGGTTATCGAGCCGCCGCCGCGCACCTTCACCTGCACGCTGTTGTTGCCGGGCGTGCCTTCCGAAGAGGTCAGCTGCACGCCGGCCAGGCGGCCCGTCAGGGCCTCGGCCGCCGAGTTTACCGGGATGTCCTTGATTTGCTGGGCATTCACCGACGAGATGGCGCTCGTGACGTCACCGCGGCGCACTTCCTGGTAGCCGATAACCACCACGTCGTCCAGGCTTTGCACGTCCGAAACCAGCGTCACGTTAATGGCCGTTTTCTCGCCCACGGCGATTTCCTGGCTCACGAAGCCCACGAAGCTGAAGCGCAGCACGGCGGTCTTGTCGGCGGGCACGCTGATGGTGTAGCTGCCGTCGGGGTTGGTCGAAGCGCCGTTGGTAGTGCCTTTCAGCACGACTGTGACGCCGGGCAGAGTTTCGCCGTCCGAGCCTTTCACCACGCCCGAGATGGCGCGATTCTGGGCCACGGCCAGGCTGATGCTGGCGCACAGCACGAGCCAGAGTAGTAGAAAGTGTCTTTTCATAAAGAGCAGCAGAGGTAAAAGTGGATGGGACTTGAGAAAGGACGAGCGCAAAGCGGCTGCAAACCGGGCAAGAAGCCGGCGAGCCGGGCGGCGAGGGGAGCGGGCTGCCAGCCGCTGGCCCCCGCCACGGAAACCTGTTTTTGAAACTATTAAAGGATACTGAACCCGGCTAAAAGCAGCTGGGCGCGTTCACCGCATCGAAGTTTAAGGCTGGTGAAGGCTGGGATGAAGGCCGGGACCGTTTTTATTTGCGCAAACGTTATCGGTAACGTTGCCGTCATCAGACCAAAGCGGCTGGTGCAAGCGCGGCCGTTCGGCCGGGCTGCGCCGGGGCTTATCTTTAGGCTAGAAAGCCAGGCGGTAGTTTTAGCCCGGTAATTGCATTTTAATCATACTCCGCTTGGAAGCCGCCACTCTCAAAGACATCGCCCGCGAGCTCAATATTTCGGTATCGACCGTGTCGCGTGCCCTGCGCGACAGCTACGAAATCAACGCCGAAACCAAGCGCGTGGTGATGGAGTGCGCCGCCCGCCTACACTACCGCCCCAACCCCATCGCCCTCAGCCTGAAGGGTAGCAGCAGCAAGGCCATCGCGGCGATAGTGCCCGAAATTGCCAATTATTACTTTTCGCAGGCCATCAACGGCATCGACGAGGCGGCCAACCGGCGCGGCTACGACGTGCTCATTTTCCAGAGCCACGAGGCCTACGAGCGCGAGGTGGCCAACCTGCGCCAGGCCGTGGCCCGCCGCGTCGATGGCGTGCTCATCTCGCTCAGCAGCCAGACCTCCGACGTGTCGCACCTGCAGGAGTTGCAGCGTCAGGGTATGCCCATCGTGCAGTTCGACCGCGTGTCGGCCGCGCTCGACACACCCTGCGTGGTGGCCGACAATTTTCAGGGAGCCTTCGCGGCTACCGAGCACCTCATCCAGACCGGGCGGCGGCGCATCGCGCACCTCACCATTCAGCCCTGGCTCAGCATCACGCAGGAGCGACTGGCCGGCTACCGCGCTGCGCTAGAGCAATACGGCCTGCCCTACGACGAAAACCTGGTGCGCTTCGGCACCCTCGGCCCCGACGAGGTAGGCCCGCACGTGGCCGAGCTACTGGCCCTCACGCCCCGCCCCGACGCCTTTTTCACGGCTAGCGACCGCCTGGCCCTCGATTGCCTGGCCGCCCTGCGGCAGCGCCGTATCAGCATCCCCGACGAGGTGGCCCTCATGGGCTTCACCAACCTCAACGTGGCCGACATGCTCTCGCCCTCGCTCAGCACGGTAGTGCAGCCAGCCACGGAAATTGGCCGGCAGGCCGCCGAGCGGCTGCTCGATATCATCGAGCGCAAGCAGCGCGTAGCGCTGCCGGCTACGACTACTACCGTGCCCACTACCATGCTGCTGCGCGAATCGACGCAGGCAGCGGTGGCGGCGTAGGTCCGTCCTTACGCAGACCTCACCCCCTAGCCCCCTCTCCAAAAAAGAGGGGGGACTAGTCTTTAGTCTTAGCCTCTAAAAGCTAGAACTAGAGCTAGTTCCCCCTCTTTTATGGAGAGGGGGCTAGGGGGTGAGGTGCACGGGCGGGCTTACTCCTTGGTAAACTTGGTCGTCAGCGTCTGCGCCCCATCGATATAGCGTACCAGGTACAAACCCGCCCGCAGGCCGCCCACCGGCAAATCAATATCCGCGCCGCCGGCCAGCGTGCTCACCGCCAGCATCTGCCGGCCTTGCAAATCGTACACCAGCACCTGGCCCGCGCTAGCACTACGGGGCCGCGCCAGCGTCAAGGTGCCGTCGCCTACGGGGTTGGGGTAGGCTTGCAGCAGGCCGGTGGGGGCGCTGGCCGGGGCCGATGCCAGCACGGTAGCCGCTACCAGGCCGTTGAGGTAGTTTTCGAGGTTAGCGTAGCCATTGGTGGCGAGGGTAGCGCGGTCGGCGGGGTCGTTGGGGTTGAGGCCGTTGGCGGTTTCCCAGGCGTCGGGCATACCGTCGTGGTCGGTATCGGTGGGAGGCGCGCCGCAGGTCAGCACCGGCCAGGCGGCCTGCGAGGTGCTGTAGGGCGTGCCGTGCGGGTAGCCGCCCTGCACGTCGATAATGGTGCCGGTGCGGTTTTGCACCTCCTGAATGATGCGCTGGTCGATAACGTCGCGCACGGGCAGCACGCAGCCGGCCCCGGCCAGCACGCTGGCGTAGGCCGCCTGGGCGGTTTGGGTGGGCAGCAGGTCGGGGCCGATGGTGAAGCTGGTGGTGGCCTTCGCCAGGGTCGTATCGGCCTGCGCGCCGCCGTTCATGCTCACGCCGCGCCAGTTGCGGGCGCTCACGGCGGGGTAGCCATCGGCGTAGTTGCCGGTGAGGTAGTACTGGCCGTAAGGCAGGGTAGAGGTTTTGTAGGGGTTGAGCAGCTGCGACTTCACGGCTACGCCCACGCTGGTATTGGTAGCGGTGCTGGGACCGTACTTGTAGTAGTTGTTGACGATGTTGTAGTTGCCGCCCTCGCCGCCATTCACGGTGTAGGCGCCCCAGTCGTAGATGACGTTGTTCACGAACTCGGCATTTTCCTGGCCGGCCGTGTTGGGCGAGAGGTTGCGCGAGCCGTCGAAGCGCGGATTGCGCCCCTGCAAGTGGGCCAGCAGGTTGTGGTGAAACGAGGCGTGCCGCCCGCCCCAGATGCCGCCGTAGCCGTGCCGCTGAAAGTCGGTATCACCCGTCTCGAAGTGGTACGAGTAGTTGAGGCTCTCGCTGATGATGTTCCACTGCAAGGTAGTATTATCGCCCTTATAGCAGCTCAGCGACTCATCCTCGCCCCAGCTAAAAGTGCAATGGTCCACCACCAGCCCGGTGTAGCCGCCGATGGAGTCGAAATTGTCTTCGTCGCCGCTGCCGTTTACCATGCCCAGGTTCTGGTAGCGGTCGCCGAGGCGAAAGCGGATGAAGCGCACGATGACGTTGTTGCCCTTCACGTTGGTTTGCTTGTCGGCCAGGCAAATACCGTCGCCGGGCGCGGTCTGGCCCGCGATGGTGGTATTGGCCGGGATGTTCAACTGTGACAGCAGATTGATGGTGCCACACACCCGGAACACCACCGTGCGGCTGGCCAGCGTGCCGCTCAAGGCCTGCCGGAGGCTGCCCGCGCCCGAGTCGTTGAGGTTGGTGACCTCGACCACGGTAGTAGGGGCGGTGGTGCTGCCGCGCCCGCCCGTGGTGTATTTGCCCGCGCCTTCGGCCCCCGGAAAGGCGGGCATGGCCGTGGGCGTAGTGGGGGGCGGGGTCGTCGTCACGCCGGCTTCGCCCTTCAGAATCACGTTTTTGAGCAGCGCGAAGCGCGTGGTGAGCGTGCTGCTGCCGCAGCTGTAGTAGAGGCGCACCGTCAGCGTTTGGCCGGCCGTGAGGGTGAGGCCGCCCGCCGCCACGAAGTTGAAGCGGTAGGTGTTGCTGGTCGTCAAAAGCACGGGCGAAGTAAAGCTGCCGTTGGCCGTGGAGGCCAGCACGCCGGTTGGCCCCACGCCGCCGCTCACGTCGGCCGAGTCGGTGCGGAAACCCGAGCGCGACCACACTACCGCCAGCTTGGTGTTGCTGGTCGAGGCATTGACGTAGGTAGTGAGCGCCAGCGAATCGAGCCGCAGCGAGCCCCCGCTGGCCGCCGTGATGACGAACTGCTCATAATACGTGCGGTTGAGGTTGCCGCCGTTGCCGCCCACAGCAGTAGTCCAGCCGCCATCGGCCTGCGGTGCGAAGGCCTGCCCGTAGCGCGCCGAGTAGGGCGGCAGCGTGGCGGCAGCCGACCCGCTCGATACCACAAATTTGCGCAGCGTGGCCGTGCTGGCCGCCAGTTGTGCCGAGCGCACGGCGCTGCTGTCCTGCGTATTACGCGCCATTGGCCACCACTGCAAGGGTACCGACACGGGCTGCGCCGTGGCCAGCCGCGTGCCCGCCACGGCCAGCGCCACCGCCGTGGCCGGCGCGCTCGTGTGCGCGATGCTGCCCGCGTAAGCGCCCAGCGTAGCCGTGTTCAGCCGCACGCTGATGGTAGTGGCAGCCACCGTGTTGTTGGTCTGCGGCAATACCAGCGGCGCGCTGCTCCAGGTGGTGCCGCCGTTGGTGGAAAGCTCCACGCCGGCCGGCGGCGTGATGGTGAGGTCGGTAGTGAGGTTGGCCCCCGCCACGCTGTAGATGCGGGCCGCCGACGGCCCATTGGCGTACTGCGTGAGCGTGCCAAGCGTGCCCGTGACGGTGATGGTGGGCGTGCGCGAAATCTCTACCGTGTCGGTGATATGCGTAGTCAGGCCGGTTTTGGTCGAGCGCAGGTAATAGAAGTAGCTGCTGCCGGGGGCCGGCAGCGCGTCGGTAGCCTGGAAATTATAGGTCGTGTCGTTGGCGGCGATTTGCTGCTTGACGCTGGTGTAGGTGCCCTTGCGGGTGCTGCTACGCATTAGCTCGTACTGCACCTGGGCGATGGCCCAGCTCGCATTCCAGGTAAAGGCTGACGCGCTAGCGCCCTTCACGGCCAGAAAATTAGTGGCCGCGATGCTCGGCGCGAAGGCCGCGCACACGCTGCTGCCCACCGTGCAGGGGTTCCAGGTGCCGAGCACGGTAGCGGTCTGGTACTGCGCCGTGTCGGCCACGGCCAGCTGCCGCGACCAGCTCACGCGCTGGCTCACGTTCGCCAGATTACCCCGAAAGTCGCGCGGCCGAAACTCGCCGTAGGTTATCAGCGACACGTCGGTTCCGGTGTCCCAGATGCTCCAGCCCTCGGGCCGGATGATGCCCGCGCCCAGGCGGCTGTTCAGGAAAACGACCTTGTTATTGGACTTAGCGGCCGGCGCGGTGGCGGCGTCGTTCTGCCACGGCCGGCCCAGCGTGTAGGTGGTAGCGCCCTGGTTGCCGGGGATGATGCAGTTGCGAAACACGTAGCCGTAGGTTTGCCCCGCCGGCGTGTTGGCGGCCGTGATGTAGCCCAGGCTGCCGTTGTCGTTGCGGGTTTTGGGGTAAATCACGCAGCGGTCAAACACGGCGATGGTATTGCCAAAAATGAAGTCCGTGTTGCCGTCGATGTAGCAGTTGCGGAAGTACTGCCGCGTGGCGTTGCCGCCCGCGTACACTGTATCCTGCCCGCCCAAAAACCGGCAGTTGCGAAACGCGCCCCGGTCGCCGGTGATGTTAATCGCCAGCGCCTGCGGTCCCGGATTCACGCCCGTCGTGTTCTCAAACGTGATGTTGAAGGCGCTGAAATCGGCCGCCGCCACCGTCACCGAGGCCGAGTTGGCGGTGCCGAAGGTGCCGCCCGCCGGGTTGGGCTTGCCCGAATAGTCGTCGTAGGTCAGAATCACGCCGCCCACGCTTTCGCCCACCAGCTGCAAAAACGGCTTGTTGGCCGCGACGCTGATTTTCTCTTTGTACTTCCCGTTTTTGATAAAGATGACGTAGGCTGCCGTGGAGTTGGTCGGCGCGGCGTTGATGGCCGCCTGCACCGTCGTGAAATTGCCGGTGCCATCCTTGGCCACCGTCACGGCCGGCGTGCCCTGGGCCGAGGCGCTCAGCTGGCCGAGCAGTAAGCCGAAAAAAAGCAGCGCATAGCGCAAAAACCAGCGCCCCCGGTCGGGGCGCTGCCGCGTAGAAATGGGCATAGAAGAGTGGGTTGGGTGGGAAAAGAAACCTGCGCCCCAGCCGGCTAGCGGCGGGCAGCAGGTGCGCAAGTTTCAGCCTAAACCCCGTGCGTTGAATGGCTTGCGGCGGGTTTAGTTATGCAATCGTTGTCGGCAACGATTGCGAAGTAGCGCGGACTTTCAGTCCGCGAGTAGAAGCGGTTTTCTGCCAGAATATAGTAGCCCTCAGTGTCCTACCACTCGCGGACTAAAAGTCCGCGCTACAAGCTGTTCAGATACTCCTCCAGTTGCGTGTAGCCGCTGGCGGCGCGCTGGTTGCCGTCGGCCGCGTCGCGGGGATTGAGCTTATGAGCGGTTTCCCAGGCATCAGGCATCCCGTCGTGGTCGGTGTCGGCGGGGGCGGGGCCGCTGGCGTAGGCGGGCCAGCCGCCCACGTCGTCCTGGGTGTCGATGATGCCCTGGTGCAGGCCGTAGGTGGCGCTGCCGCCGGGACTGCTGCCGCTGGCTTTGCCAGTGCGGGTTTCGCGCACGATGCGCTGGTCGATGGCATCGCGGCGGGGCAAGGTAGCGCCCGCGCCGGCCAGCACCGACTCATAAGCCGCCTGGGCGGTTTGGGTGGTGATGGGCGCGAGGCCGGGCGTGGGCGCGGCCTGCTTAAAGAGCGCAAAATTAGCCGGCGTGGCGGGGTAGTAGTGCAGCCGGATGCCGCGCCAGTTGTCGGCCGTCACGGCCGGGTAGCCGTGGTCGTAGTTGCCGCTGGCGTACACCGTGGCCACGGGCCGGGTAGGCTGGGCCGGGTCGTAGACCTGCGTGATGTCGAAGATGAACGCCGCCTTGGCGGCCGGGGTGGCCGGGCCGCCTTTGTAGTAGTTGTTTACCAGGTTCAGCTGCCCGCTGCCGCCGGGTATCACAATTTCGTTGCCGTAGGCCGCGTACATATCGCCCCAGTTGAAATCACGTTGTTGCGGTAGTCCACCACGGCCGTGGTGTCGTGCGCCCGCGCCCCGTTGAAGCGGATGGCCCGGCTGTGGTGGTGCGCCACCAGGTTGTGGTGGTAGCTGGCGTACTGCCCGCCCCACACGCCCGCGTAGCCGTGGTCGCCCTTGCCGTTGAAGGAAGAATTGAGGCTTTCGCTGACCAGGCACCACTGGACGGTCGAGTACTTGTTGTCGTAGAAAGTAGCTGTTTCCTCTATCGACCAGCTAAACGAGCAGTGGTCGACAATGAAGTTTTTGCAGTTCTCCATATTCAGGCCGTACACGCCCGACTTATTGGCCCCCGACGTATTGCCCGGCCGCGAGCGCAGGTAGCGCACGATAATGTTATTGCCAAAAACCTTGAACGTGTAGTTTTTCAGGCAAATACCATCGCCCGGCGCGGTCTGCCCCGCGATGGTGACATTGGAGCGCGAGAGCCGTAACGGCGACGCCAGCTCAATGAGCCCGCCCACCCGAAACACGACCGTCAGCGGCTCGCCGGGGTACTGCGCAAAGGCGTCGCGCAGCGAGCCCGGCCCCGCGTCGTGGAGGTTGGTAACTTCGGCTACCCGGCCGCCGCGCCCGCCCGTGGCCAGCCGCCCGTAGCCCTCAGCCCCCGGAAAAGCCACCAATTGGGCCTGGGCAGAGATGGTAACGGCCAGGCCCAAAAAGGTGCCCAGCAACAGGCCGCGTTGGCGAAGTGTGGTAGCGAGAAGCATGGAAGTCAGCAGAGTGAGGAGTAGTGCGCCGGGCCGCGTTAGGAGAGCGGGCGCTCCCGATTGGCTCGCAATTTCCTGCGCAGTGGCCGGGGCTTCTTATAGCATCTTAGCGGCTCTTTGGCCGCAGGTGGCAAGTAGCGCGGACTTTTAGTCCGCGAGTGCCAACGAAAAAATTCGCGAACTAAAAGTTCGCGCTACTTACCGCCGGTGCCCAAGTTGGTGGGCTGCCAACCGTGCAGCACTCGGTCGCGGGTGTACTGCTGGGCCTCGGGTGCTGTGAGCTGGTGCGCCCACGGCACCCGGCTGTTGGGGGCCGCGCCGGGGCCAGTTGATTGATATTCGCCGTAGTAGCTGGTTTGCTTGTTGCTTTCCTTGCCCCACTCGTCCCAGCCCTCGGGCTTTACAATAGCGCTGAGCGAGCAGCCTAAAAGCACCACTTTGGCATACGGCCGCCAGGGCCGCCCCAGGAAGAATGAGCCGGCCGGTGCGTCGCCGGTCAGCTTGCAGTTTTTGAATACGTAGCCGTAGCGCGTGCTGTCGGGCGTGGAGGCTGCGGTGAAAAAGCCGCCGCGCTTGCCGAAAACGGTGCAATCCTCAAACCACGCCGTACTGGAGCCGAAAATGAAATCAACGGTGCCCTCAATGTAGCAGTTTTTGTAATACTGCCGACTGCCGTAGCCGTAGGTGTACAGCGTATCCTGGAAGCCCAAAAAGCGGCAATTGACGAAGCTGGCGCGGTCGCCGGCCACCCACACGGCCACCGCCTGCCCCACCGGCCCGGCCGAGTTCTGAAAGGTGATATTCTCCGCCGAAAAATCGGTGCCGTAGATGTAGATGCTCGCCGAGCCTGAGGTGCCCATATCCTCGCCAAAGCGGTTTTTCTTCTGGTTGTAGTCGTCGTAAGTCAGGATGGTTTTGTCGCGGTCCTCGCCCACGAAATGCACCAGCTGCTTGCTGCCGGCCAGCACCAGCTTTTCCTTGTAGGTGCCTTTTTTAATGAAAATGGTCGTGACAAGCTTCCGAAAATCGGGCACGGCGTTGATGGCCTCCTGCACGGTGCGGAAGTCGCCCGAGCCATCCTGCGCCACGGTGAAGGTGCCAATGGGGCCGGCGGCGCGGGCAGAAAGCTGCGTAGCCAACCAGATGAGGGGTAGTAAAAAGAGAATAGGTTTCATAGTGTTGCTTGATAGTTATTTAAAGCCCGCTCGTGGGCACCTCACCCCCCGGCCCCCTCTCCAAAAAAGAGGGGGAGCCGACCGCCAGCGGACGTTGTTCTGCGTCCGGCTCCCCCTCTTTTTTGGAGAGGG
>NZ_DASTEP010000111.1:0-13462 GCF_035709525.1 Hymenobacter sp.
GGGGCCGGGGGGTGAGGTGCCCCCGGCCAGCCTACCTTGCCGAGCTTATGACCGACAAAACGCCCCCGAGCCTCGGCACCCCCCACGAGCACATTTACCTCACCGGCATCCGCACCTGGGACAAAGCCAAAGCCTACGCCCGCGAAAACCGCAAAGCCCCCACGCCCGCCGAGGCGGCCCTATGGCAAGAGTTGCGGGCTGGCCGCCTGGGTGCTAAATTTCGGAGACAGCACGCCATCGAATTTTCTATTGTCGATTTTATATGCCTCAGTCAGCGGCTCATTATTGAGGTTGACGGTGATATTCACCTAGATACCGACCAAGCCGAATATGACCGGGGCCGCACCCACGTACTAAAGGAATTAGGTTTTCACGAACTTCGTTTCTCCAATGCCCAAGTGCTGCATGAATTGCCCCTAGTTCTGGCAAAAATCAAACAGCACCTAACCAATAAATACAGCCAACTTGACTACGGAACGAAGCCGTCCGGCTCCCCCTCTTTTTTGGAGAGGGGGCCGGGGGGTGAGGTTCCCCCGCCTGCCATGCCCGCCCTCACTACCGCCCCCGCGCTCACCGCTGCCCGCCAAGCCCTCAAGCGCTACTATGGCTACGATAATTTTCGCCCCATGCAGGGCGACATTATCCAGAGCATCCTGGGTGGCCAGGATACGGTGGTGCTCATGCCCACCGGCGGCGGCAAATCGGTGTGTTTCCAGATTCCGGCCGTGGTGAGCGAGGGCGTGTGCGTGGTGGTGTCGCCGCTCATCGCCCTCATGAAAGACCAGGTGGAGGCCCTGAAAGCCAACGGTATCGTGGCGGCCTACATCAACAGCAGCGTCAGCCAGAGTGAGTCCACCGACATCTCGCGGGCCGCCCTCAGCGGGCACCTCAAGCTGTTGTATGTCAGCCCCGAGAAGCTGCTGGGGGAAGGTTTTTTGCAGTTCTTGAAGCGGCTCAACGTCAGTATGTTTGCCATCGATGAGGCACACTGTATTTCCTCCTGGGGGCACGATTTCCGGCCCGAGTACACCCAGCTCGGCGCGTTGCGGCAACACTTCCCGAGCACGCCCATCATCGCCCTCACGGCCACGGCCGACCGCCTCACGCAGCGCGACATCAAAACCCAGCTCAACCTGCACGAGCCCAGGGTTTTCCTTTCCAGCTTCGACCGGCCCAATATCAACCTCGTGGTGCGCCCCGGCCAGGACCGCCTCGGGCAGATTCTCGACTTCATCGGCCGCAACCCCACCGATGCGGGCATCGTCTACTGCCTCTCGCGCAAAACCTGCGAAACGGTGGCCCAGAAGCTTCAGCAAAAAGGCATCAAAGCCGGCTACTACCACGCCGGCATGACGCCCAACCAGCGCGCCGAGGCCCAGGAGAAATTCTTGCAGGATGATACCCAGGTCATTGTCGCCACCATTGCCTTCGGCATGGGCATCGACAAAAGCAACGTTCGCTGGGTGATGCACTACAACCTGCCCAAAAACATCGAGGGCTACTACCAGGAAATCGGCCGCGCCGGCCGCGACGGCGGCCCCGCCACGGCCATCCTGTTCTACAGCTTCGCCGACGTCATGTCGATGCGCGAGATGGTGACCAAAGACGTGCCCCCGCGCCAGGCCCAGCTCAACCAGGCCAAGCTGGAGCGCATGCAGCAATTCGCGGAAGCCGCCAGCTGCCGCCGCCGCATTTTGCTGCACTACTTCTCCGAAGACCTGGGCCACGACTGCGGCAACTGCGACATCTGCCGCAACCCGCCCACTACCTTCGATGGCACGCTGCTGGCCCAGAAAGCCCTGTCGGCCAGCGCCCGCACCCAGCAGCGTGTGGCCATAAACTTACTGATTGATATTCTGCGCGGTATGCGCAACCAGTCGGTGCTGCAATATGGCTACGAGCAGCTCAAAACCTACGGCGCGGGCAAGGATTTGCCCTACCTCGACTGGTACAGCTACGTGCACCAGATGCTGAATGACGGCCTGTTTTACATCGCCTACGAGGAAGGCTACGCCCTCAAAATAACCGAGCGCGGCCAGCAGGTGCTGAAAGGCCAGCTGCCCGTGTCGCTCAAGAAATTCCAGCCCGCCGAAAAGGCCGAAAAATCAACCCGCGCCAGCCGCAAAGCCGCCGCCGAGGCCGCCGCGGCCGGGGTCGGCTCGCCCGAGGCTCGCCTCTTCGAGCGCCTGCGCCAGCTCCGCAAGCAGATTGCCGACGAGCAGGGCGTGCCGCCCTACGTGGTGTTCACCGACACCACCTTGCAGGAAATGGCCCGCGAGCAGCCCACCAGCCGGGTGGCCATGCTCTCGGTATCGGGTGTGGGTATGAAGAAATTCGAGACCTACGGCGAAGTGTTTATCGAGGCCATCTTGCAGCACGGCACCCCCCGCGCCGTGCCCGCCGAAGACGACGCCGACGAGCCCAACGTGCCGCCCTTCAGCGATGACTTTGCGCCCGCGCCTCGCTCAGCTGCTGCTAAAGCCGCCGACCGCGACCTCAACGATACGGAGGAACAAACATTGAAACTGCACTGTCAGGGCCTAAGTGTGGAGCAGATAGCGCAGCAGCGGAACCTGGCTGTGGGCACCATGCGCCAGCACCTCGAGCGCGCTTACAGCAAGGGCCGCGACCTGCGCCTCGAAGAGTTTCTGAGCGACTCGGACCTGGCCGCCATCGCCGCCGCCCGCGCCCAGCTCGGCCCCGACGCCGGCCTGCGCGACCTCTTCGACCACCTGCGTGAGCGCTACGACTACTTTCAGCTGCGGCTGGCGGGCATCCGGGCGCAGCGCGGGCGGTAGTTAGTTATGTTTGTTGTGAGTATATAAGTATCATAATAAATTCAATAGAATGGCACTCACTTCTGAACAGGTCAAGCAGGTTTACCAAGTTGCAAAAAAAATTTACGAAGGTAGTGTGTCGGCTGTTGATGGAGTTGAGTGTATGTTTCAACAGCACGCAATGAATAAGGGTACTGCTCGTATTTTTATTTCTGTTTTTCCAAAATTGCGGGAAGGTCAGCTATACAAATATGGGCTTGCGGGGATGCCAATGGACTATTTTCTAACACGTGTTTTAATTGATTACGGTAAGGCAGGTCTATTGAATGCACTCAATGCTTTCAAAAGCCATATCGAGTATTACGAAGACAGACGTAAGACTAATATGAATCTGCTTAGAGAAATTTACAAAAAACATTTAGGATTTTTATGAATTTCTCTAAGTGCATAAAAGACATATCTTTAAGTTTTGCATTGGCAGATTTGTAAGACTGATAGTTGTTTGATTTCTAAAAGTTATTTTTTAGTTTAGAAGCTGCTTCTATCGAAGCATCTTTGCGCTATGCAGCAACTAAAGCCGCCAAGTAGCTCAGAAGAAACCAAGCCGCCTTTGCTGCGACGCTTACTGCTCGCCCTCGCAGCCCTATTCATCGCCGCCTTTGCGGCCCTGATGCTCACCAAAACGCTGCCCTACTACTCCTTCGAGAAGGGCATCCACTTCCTCACCACCAAAAGCGACGAAACCAACGACAGCCCGTGGTTTCGGGCGGGGTTCTACATCCACATCACTACCAGCCTGGTAGTGCTGGTGCTGGGCCTGCTGCAATGGCTGCCTGTGGTAGCCCGGCGCGGGCCGCGCCTGCACCGCTGGCTGGGCTACGGCTACGTAGGGGGCATTCTGGCGCTGGCCGCGCCCTCGGGCCTCGTGCTGGCGCGCTTCGCCAATGGCGGGCTGGCGGCGCAGGTAGGCTTTTCGCTGCAATGCGTGGTGTGGTGGCTCGCTACCTGGGCGGCCTACCGGGCGGCCCGGCAGCGGCAGTGGCCCCACCACACCGCCTGGATGGTACGCTCCTACGCCGTAACGCTGGCCGCGCTGGCTTTGCGTGGCGAAAGCTACCTCCTGTACTACGCCTTCCAGACCAAGCCGATAGAGACCTACCTCACCGTGACGTGGCTGTCATGGGTAGGCAATCTGGTCGTGGCCGAGGTGCTGCTGGAAATGGGGCTGGGTCGGTATTTTTTGCGCGAAATAATGGGCCGGCTAAGCCGTAAATTGGGAGCATGAAAAAGCTGATTGGAATACTGGTGCTGGCGGCTGCTACCAGCTGTCATTCAAGCTTAACGAATACTGATAAAGTGCTCGTCGGCGCAGCGGCTCCCGTAGCTAAGCTGGCTGCCGCTGACACATTGTCGATAACCATGCTGCGGGGCTGCGACCTGTCGTCAGTGTTGCGTACGCTGCCGGCTAACCCCGACGATACCACAGCACCGATGAACGGTTTCTTGGGGGCCGACCTCCAGCGTATCGAGGTAGTAGTGAGTGAGGTGCATCGCGACTCGCACCAGCCTACCCGCTATTGGCTGCGCGGCCAAGACCGATATAAAGGTTGCATCAATTCTTTCGCGGGCAGCGTTGACCTAACGCAGGTGCAGCACCAAGGTAATAAGCTGAACGGTACACTCAAAGCGGCTTACACGGCTATTGGGCGCTTTGAGCTGAGCGAGAAAGCCGCTCAAGCCGCAGCCGGTACGTTTCAGGGCCGCATTGCGATAGATTGGGCTGTTACCGAAGACGGTAAATTGATGCAACATACGCTCAATATAAGGATTCCGGGCTCGATTCGGGAATACGAGCCCAGTACTAAAACGCCCACGCGGGGTGGCGGCATCCTCTGCGAAGGCACTTGGACTAGTGCCACTGGGCAAACAAAACCTATGGTGTGGGCCGCCGACTTGCTGGCGTACCACGGGCCGCAGATACTGAGTGATTTTGTGGTAGGTGGGCGTATGCTCGATGTAAATCCTAAGTACGCCAAGCTGGGCTGGAACGAATACTACACCAACGACGAGTGGTGGGCCGCCTCACCCAAGCCCAGCCTGGGCCTGTAAACCTGCACCAATGATGAAAAAGCTACTATTGGGCGCTTGGCTGCTGGCGGGCGCGGTTATTTCCTGCCAACCCAACGTGCCGGCTGCCAGTAGGCAGCAAGCGAAAGAAGCCGCTGGCTTACCGGCAGCCACCTCCGACTCTACGGCGGCAATGCTGGCCCTGTTGCGGCAGGTAGACTTGTCGGTGGCCTGGAATGGGGCGGGCGGGGCCGCTATGGAAGGCTTTTACGGGCCGGATAGCTACCGCATGTCGTTTTACTTCGACAGTGTGCGGCGCGATGCCCAGCGGCCCAACGTGTATTATGTTCAAGGCCGTGACCGATTCAAAAAAGTCATTACCCCATTTACCGGCACGCTTACTGTGACGCGGGTGGCCCCGCTGCCCGACACGGCTGGGCTAGAACACGCCAATGGCGACCGGGCTTACACGGCCTTTACCAGCTTTGTGCTGCGTGAGGACAGCTTGCGCAAAGGCGCTGGCCGCTGCTGGGGCCGCGCCGTGCTCGATTTTCAGGTAAACGCGCGCAACCAAGCCACGGAAGCCGGTTTCACGGGCATCGGGTTGGGCGAAGGCAATCCCACGAAGGGCTGTGGCCAAGTGTTTAAGGGTACTTGGCAAGATAACCAGAGTGGTCGGCGGCAGCCAGTAGCCTGGGCTAACTTCTATGGCGTAATCGTGCCCGATGCCTTGCGAAAATTGGGCCTGGGCGAGCGCATAGAAGAAGTAAACCCCAAGCTGACCTGCTACGGCTGGAACACTATTATGGAAAACGACGAGTGGTGGGCAAAGTCGCCCCAGCCAAGCTTGAGTATGTAAATAAAACGGTTATGAAAAAGTTGCTCACGCCGCTCGTTGTAGTTGGAATAGTCGCCGCCTGCCAGCCGCAGCCTACTCGCACTACCGCAGTCGCAGCCCCGGCCGCTGCCGTTACTACCCAGCTAAGGGCGGCTACTAAAGTTGCACGGCCGTTAGTGGCGGAGGCCGATTCCTTGACGCCGAAAATGCGCGCCAGGCTCCGGCAGGTCGATTTGTCCGATTTATTCCGGGTGCCCGAGCCGAGCCAGCGCGGCGTAGCCCAAACCGTACTCGATGGCTTCTTTGGTAGCAATCCGCAGCGGCTATCCCTGGCTCTGCTCAAGGTTGTGCGCGATAGCCTGCAACCCAATCTTTTTCACGTGGTTGGGAAATCACGTTACAAAGCGCAGACTACCACTTTTACTGGCACCATCCACATCACCAGCGTAGCCGACTACTACGACCAGTGGCAATTGCTGACGCAAGGGGAAGAGAGTTTTGTTCTGGACACCACCGCCAGCGGCAATGGTGATATTCTAAATGCCAAGGCCTATTCGGCCGCCGCTTCGTTCAAGTTCGCCGGATTATCGCCCGCGCCTTATGCGCTGAGCGGCCGGGCACTACTAGACTTTTGGATGACGGACGAGGGAAAAATTGGCGGTATGTATGCCCCTTGTGAAGGTTGCGTAGATACCAAAGCACCCAGCAAGGGAAGCGTGCTGCTGCTGCGGGGGCAATGGCTCGATGGTAGCGCTAAGTCTGGGCGTTCCTTCCTGGTATGCCGCGATGTTTTTTTTATTGCGAATAGCTTGATGGATAATTTCGGGATAGGTGACCGCGGAGCGCAGGTCAACCCGAAATACAATAAATTCGGTTGGGGCACTTACTGGGAAAACGACGAGTGGTGGGCCGACTCGCCCCGGCCCAGCTTAAGTCTGTAACGCTATTTGTAGAATGAAAAAGCTACTCCTGTTCCTGGCCGCTGCCGTAGTTGCCTGCCAGCCGCAGGCGGTGCCAACGGTGGTACGGGTATCCACTACTCCCGATGCCCCAACGCTGCAGGTGACCGCCCCCACGCTGACTTTGCTGCGCGCGCACGACATGGCCAACCTGCTACAAGGATGTGGCTACAGCGAAAGCGGGGAAGAGTTGGAAAACCCGGAAGTACTAAATGGCTTTTTCGGCCCAACCCACTACCGGCTTGCGTTGATGCTATTGGCAGTGCGACAGGATGACACACTGCCGCTCGTGTACCATGTGCGGGGCAAAAGCCGCTTCAAAAACGTCGTGCTGCCGTTTGCGGGCACTATCACGCTCACGCAGTTGCTAGAGCAGCCGCATTACTCAACCCAAGAAGTGGCCATCGCGCAACGAGAGAAGTGGGTGCTACCTGATGTAAACCGGGAACTCTACACGGCCGTGGGCCGCTTTGAGCTGCGCGAGCAGGCCGGGCAGCGCGGGGCCGGCGTGTACCGGGGCACGGTGGCTTTCGATTTTGGCATTGCTGAAAACGGTAAGCCGGATTATGCCTGGCGCACCGACCGCACGGCCGCCCACAATATCCAATTGGAATACGCTGGCACCTGGACGAGCAACGCTACCAAGCGGCAGATAAAGGTGCTATGGGCGAAGGACTTATTTAATAATCCTGATGTGGAGGCGCTCGATATATTTACGCTGGGCGACCGGGAGAGAACTATCAATCCCAAATACGCCAAGCTCGGCTGGAGCGATTATTGGCAAAACGACGAGTGGTGGGCCAACTCGCCCCGGCCCCGATTGGCCCTCTAATTAGCTGCGCGCTATACTAAATGGGCTATGTTGTAGTTAACGAATGTAAAAACTTCATTACCGCCTGGCCCATGAAACTACTAGTTGCACTACTTGCACTTTCGGCATGGGGCGCGGCGCGCTGGCTGCCGCCGGCCGCCACGGTGGCAAAGGCGGCAGCAGCTACTCGTAAAGAGCGGAAAGCCAAGGTGCCGCCTCAGCCCAGCGGCTTGGCGATGCTGCGCGAGCACGATTTGGCCTTGCTCTTGCAAGCCCGCCACCCACCTTGCAAAACGTGCGCGTTTCGGCCCCTGAACGGCTTTTATGGCCCGAGCCGCTATCGCATCGAGCTGGCAATGTTGCAGCTAACGCGCGATGCCCGGCAGCCCACGCTGTACCATGTGCAAGGCAAAAGCCGCTACAAAAAGGTAATAAGGCCATTCAGCGGCACGATTACGCTGGCGCAGGTAGTGAAGCAGCCCGAGTATTCAGCGCGCGAAATTGCCGCATCATCCGACTGGGACCAACTCGAAAACTTGCCCAATATGTACACCGCCATCGGCCAGTACGAGTTGCGCGAAGCCTCAACGCAACGCGGAGCCGGGGTTTATTGCGGTACGGTAGCGCTTGATTTCAGGGTTGAAGAAAACGGCCAGGTAGTGCAAAAATCCCGGCATGGTAAGACATTGACCCAGGGCGGCGAACTCAAATACGCGGGCACCTGGACCAGCAATGCGACCAGCCGCAACGTGCCGGTAACCTGGGTGGGCAATTTCCTGAGCTACCGCGGGCCGCAGGGGTTCAGCGATTTCAACATTGGCGACCGGGGCATTAGCATCAACCCTAAATACGCTCACTTGGGCTGGAACAACTTTTGGGAAAATGACGAGTGGTGGGTTGATGCTCCTCCAGCCAGCGCGCGTTTGTAGCCTCAGCCCGCCTTGGTAATTCAAAAAGCCGCCCCACCCGAGGCGGCTTTTGTGTTCTAAAAGCCATAGCCCAAACAAAATATTCCCCAAGCGCGTTGGCAAGTCTAATGGAATTAGTAACTTGCGGCCTGTGTTGCCGGATTGTGTGCGTCGCTGGCCTGTCGCGTTAGGCTGCCATCTCCTTAGCCTTCCTTTTATTATGATTAATACCAACCTCAAGTTCTGGCGTCGCGAGCTGAGTTTGACGCAAGCCCAATTAGCCGATAAGCTCGGCATTAAGCGCTCATTAGTAGGTGCTTATGAAGAAGGCCGCGCCGAACCGCGCCTAGCCACGCTCGTGAATATGGCGCGCCTGTTCAACATCCCGCTCGACTCGCTGGCCACCACCGACTTCACCAAAAAGAAGTACGCCAAGACCGCCGCCGCCCTGCGCGAAGCCGGCCCGCCCGTCGAGCCCTCCGACGAAAAGCCGCTGCGCGTGCTGGCTTTCACCGTGGGCCCCGACGAAAAAGAAAATATTGAGCTGGTGCCCCTGAAAGCCGCCGCCGGCTACCTCAATGGCTACGCCGACCGCGAGTTTATCGAGGAGTTGCCGCGTTTCCGGCTGCCCATGCTGCCCGGCACCGGCACCTACCGCGCCTTTGAAATCTCCGGCGATTCGATGCTGCCGCTCACCAGCGGCACCACTATCGTGGGCCGCTACGTCGACGACTGGAGCGCCCTCAAAGATGGCACGCCCTGCATCGTGGTAAGCCAGAAAGAGGGCATCGTCTTCAAGCGTGTGTACAATAAGCTGAAGCAGAACTCTTTGTTTGGGCTTCACTCCGATAATCCCACGTACTCGCCCTACGACATCAAGGCCGAAGACGTGCTGGAAATCTGGGAAGCCAAGAGCTACATCAGCAGCACGTTCCCCATCGGCGGCGTAACGCTGGAAAACCTCGCCAGCCTGGTGCTGGACCTCACGCAGCAGGTGAAAACCATGCAGTTGCAGCGCGCGTAACACCAAGCTCCAGCTTGGTGAATCGTTGTTGAGTCGCGTCAGTTTTGTAACACCAAGCTCCAGCTTGGTGAATCGTTGTTAAGCCGTTCGGGTGCTCAACAACGATTCACCAAGCTGGAGCTTGGTGTTATGGCAAATAAGTATGTGGCCAATGTTGCCACTCTGCAACTAGGCCGGCCTTCACCGGATTCAGCAAGATGTAGCTGATGATGCGCTGCACCTCATCGGCATCCCGGCAGAGGTGGTCGTAAGTTTCGCGGTGCCAGAAAGCGCCGGTTCGCCCGAGTAATTTATTAGCCTTTTTGGCGGTGAAGCTTTTGATGGATTGCAGCGTCTGAGTTAAAGGCAGGGCATCGTCCGGTAGCATTAGCAACACATGTACGTGGTTGGGCATGATACAGTAGCAATCTAGCTGATAGGCCTTGCCAGCGTAGAAATGCAAGCTATCGCGCACTAGATTAGCAATCGCCTCCCGCCCCAGCCAGGTAGGCCCCGGCGCTCCCGCCAACAACGCATCAAACCGCCCGAAATAACGCCTCTGACGAGCATAGGATGATTCCTCTCGCAGCGTAGCCTGGTCTTGCTGTGCCCACTCGGCCTAGTAGCGCGCCAGCACATCGGCCGGCAGCGTACCTGCCAGGCGAAACGTCAAAAATAGCGTACTGCCCGGCGGCAGCCAGTGCGGCAGACTACGCTCGTAGTAGGTAAGGTCGCGCATCAGCTATGTAACACCAAGCTCCAGCTTGGTGAATCGTTGTTGAGCACCCGAACGGCTTAACAACGAGGCACCAAGCTGGAGCTTGGTGTTACTTCAATTGCATCTCCTCGATGATACGCTGAATCTTGGCCTCGGCCTTTTTGTGCGTCACCTCGTAGTCGGCTACCGAGCTCAGCGGCTCTTTCACGCTGAAATAAAACTTGATTTTGGGCTCGGTGCCGCTGGGGCGGGCCGAAATTTTGTCGCCGGCTTCGGTGATGAATTGCAGCACGTTGGAGCTTTCCACGCCGGTGCTTGCCACCTCGCCGGTGCGCAGATTCTTGATTTGGCCGTTGTCGTAGTCGCGCACTTCCACTACCGGCGAGCCGGCGAGCGTGGCGGGCGGGTTTTTGCGCAGCTCAGCCATCATTTCCTTGATTTCCTCGGCGCCGCGCTGGCCCTTCTTGGTCAAGGAGATGAGGTCTTCGACGTAGAGGCCGTACTCGGCGTACATCTGCTCCATTTCCTCGTAGAGGGTGCGGCCTTGGCTCTTAGCCACGGCGGCCATTTCGGCCACCAGCGCGCAGGCCGATACCGCGTCTTTGTCGCGCACGAAGTCGCCGATGAGGAAGCCGTAGCTTTCCTCGCCGCCGCAGATGTAGCTTTCCTGGCCCGCCAACTCGCGGATGAGGCCCGCGATGTACTTGAAGCCTGTGAGCGTGCGGTACGACTTCACGCCGTAGTGGCGGGCAATGTCGCCCAGGATTTCGCTCGTTACTATCGTGTAGACGATGAAGTCATTGGGCTGCGCCTTGTGGGCCTTGGCGCGGGCCGACAAAATGTAGTGCGTGAGCAGCGCGGCGGTCTGGTTGCCATTGAGCAGCACCCATTCGCCAGCCCCATTTTTCACGCCCACGCCTACGCGGTCGGCGTCGGGGTCGGTGGCGAGCACGATGTCGGCATTCTGCGCCTTGGCCTGGTCGAGGGCCAGCTGCATGGCCGATTTCTCCTCCGGGTTGGGCGACTGCACGGTGGGGAAGTTGCCATCGGGCGTAGCCTGGGCTTCTACCACGCTCACGTTGGTGAAGCCGAAAGCCGCCAGGCCGGGCGGCACCAGCTTGATGCCCGAGCCGTGAATAGGCGTGTACACGATGCCCAAGTCGTGCTGCTGCTTGATAGCCTCGGGGTTGATGCTAAGCTTTTTAAGCTCGGCCAGGTAGGCGTCGTCCAGCTCCTTACCGATGCTGTGGATGCGGCTAGCGTCGCCTTCAAACTTCACCTCCGTGGGGCTGGTGATTTTGTTGACCTCCACGATGATGTTCTTGTCGTGCGGGGCCACGACCTGCGAGCCGTCGTTCCAGTACACCTTGAAGCCGTTGTACTCCTTGGGGTTGTGCGAGGCCGTGATAACGCAGCCGCTCTGGCAGCCCAGGTGCCGGATGGCAAACGACAGCTCGGGCGTAGGCCGCAGGTCGTCAAAGAGATACACCGTAATGCCGTTGCCCGAAAACACGTTGGCCACCGTTTCGGCAAACAGGCGCGAGTTGTTGCGCGAGTCGTGGGCGATGGCTACCTTGATTTCCTGGTCGGGAAAGCTCTGGTGCAGGTAGTTGCTGAGGCCCTGGGTGGCCATGCCCAGCGTGTAGCGGTTCATGCGGTTCGAGCCCGCGCCCATGATGCCGCGCAGGCCGCCGGTGCCAAACTCCAGCGAGCGGTAGAAGGCATCGGTAAGCGCCTCATCCTGGCCGCTGGCTTGCAGCTGCTTGATTTCGGCTTGGGTATCAGCGTCGTAGGCGGGCGTGAGCCAGCTGTCGATGCGCTGCTGAATGTCGGGCGAGAGAGCCATTGGGGAAAGATAGAAGGGTGACTAGGGCCAGAAACGGCCTTAAAAGAGAGAAGTTGGAACAAAGAAAATCAAAACCCAGCGCACCGGGCCGCGATGGGCTACGCCGCAGCTTACTGTACCGTGAGCTTTTGCGACACTACCCCGTGCGCCGATTGCAGCTTGAGTACGTACTGCCCGGTTTCGATGGGGCTCAGGTCGAGGTCGAGGGTTAATTGGCCGCCCGCCAGCGGCACGGCCAGCACTACCTGGCCCAGCATATTCTGAAGCAGCAGGCTAGCTTCTTCGCCCGTGGTGCGCGCTACGCGCAACGTTTGCTGGGCGGGGTTGGGCACGGCCGTGAAGCGGCCGGCCGGGCGCGCCGCCTTGGCAGCCAGCGCAGTAGGGGGTAGCCAAGCGCCCAGCCCCAGCGCGTAGAGGCGCGGCGGCACGGTCAGAAAGCTATTGCTAACCTGCTCGTTGGAAATGAACAAACGCCCGTTTTTGACAAAGCACAAGCCTTCGGCTTGTCCGATGAGCAGCGGGCTGGGTAGTTCGATGCGGCGCTTGTTCGCTTGCAGATAGCCCGCGCCCTGGTAGCCTGACAGCACCCATATAAACGTGGTGAGATTACTAACGTTATAGCCTAGGAGCACGGCGGTAGTGCCGGCGGGGTTGAGGGCGGCGGCCGTCACGAGGCCGTTGGTATTAAAGGTGCCGCGCAGGCGGGCCACGTGGGTGCCGGGCGCGGCGGGCACGGTGTAGTAGCGCGTTTTTAAATCGACCCAGTTCTTGGTGAACAGGTGCAGCGAGTCGTTGGCAAAAAAGAAGGCCTCGCAGTCGAAATTATGGGCGTTGTTGCGGGGCGTGAAGTCGGTTTGGTCGGGGTAGCTGAAATTGATGGCCTGCGCCGTAGCCGTGGTGGCACTGGCACCCAGGTCGGTTTTGGCCACGCGCAGGATGCGCAGGTCGCGGCGGTCGCCGTTGTTGTTGCCGAAGTCGCCGATGTACACGTACTGCGCGCTGGCGGCGAGGTCTTCCCAGTCGGTATTCGGGAAGTTGCTGATAGCCACCTGTTGCAGCACCTGCCCGCTGGTCGAGTCTACCCGGAATAGCGTGGCCGAGTTGCCGCTGTCGTTGTGCGTCCACACGCTGCCGCCCGTGTAGAGCAGGCCCGACGACTCATTCACCGCGCTGGCCAGTGTGGCCTTGGTGAGCAGCGCCGTGGTCGTGGTGGGGTACTGGCACGAGCCGTCGTTGCTGGTGGCGCTGGCGTTGTAGTTGGTGGCCTGTGGGTCGGTGCAGCCGCTCTGGGCGCGGGCAGTGCCCGCAGCGGCGGCCACTAGTAGCAGGATAGAATATAGTTTGGCTAACATCCGGGTTGTATAAAATAAAGAAGTAGCTTGCTGCGCCAGGGCAATGGCCCTTTTACGCGGCAAGCTACTCACTGTGTTCGGGTTATCAAGCGTGGCGCAGAGCCTGCGGGCGTGAACCTCACCCCCGGCCCCCTCTCCAAAAAAGAGGGGGAGCCTGATGCCCTTTAACGTTGGCTTACGTTC
>NZ_DASTEP010000112.1:0-8526 GCF_035709525.1 Hymenobacter sp.
CGCCAGCAGACGCAAGCGAACGTTGTTAGGCGTCAGGCTCCCCCTCTTTTTTGGAGAGGGGGCCGGGGGGTGAGGTTCGCGCGCCTACTTCACCATCCATTCGTGAATGCCCGCCGCATTGTCCACCGGCAATTGCACCTCCAGCTTCAGCGCGGTAGTCTGCACCGGCTCGAAGGTCAGCGTATTATACTTATCCTTGGCCACGGCGTAGGGCGTGGTGTTTTTCACGGGGAGCCATTTACCGTCTTTCTGGTAATAAACCTTGTAGCTGGCCGGGACGCGGCAACCGCCCCAGGGGCCATCGTCAAACCAATAAACTTTAGATTCCGACACCGTAGCCGGCTCGGCAAAGTCGTACTGCACGTACTCGGTGGTGTTCTTTTTGGGCCACCAGTGCAGGTAGGGGTAGCTGGCGTCCTGCGAGCTAGCGGGGTCGTACTGGTCGGCGAGTGCCTTGAGGGTTTTCGTGCTTTTCAAGGACGAGCTGGCCGTGCTGCGCGAGGCGATGGTGGGCGCGGCCTGGGGCCGGGCGGCCGACGTCTCGTAGGGTACCCACACGGTCATGTCGCTGGGGCCGCGGTTGGCCCAGGCGTAGTACGGAATGGCTTGTACGGCCTGCGGCGTGGTCAGGAGCTGGTCGGAGTTGAGCTGGCGGCGGGTGGCTACGCCGTTGGTTTTGAGTACGTCGAGGCCGTTGAGCAGGCCGTCCTGGTACACTACTTCCACCGGGGCTTTCTGGTCGACGGTGATGTTTTGCACCAAGCCGTTGGCATTATCGGGGCCTTCGAGGCAGTACACGAGCGGGCCGCGCTGAAAGGCAAATTTGCCCTGGTCGTCTTTTACTTCGGTTTTCGCTACTACCTTTTCCGTTTCCATCGGCAAAGTCAGCGTCACGTGGTCGCCTTTTTGCCAGCGGCGCTTCAGCACCGCGTAGCCGTGGTCGAGGGTGTACTGCACCGGCTTGCCGTTGATGCTGAGCGGAATAGCCTGCGGTGTGGCATCCGCGAAGCTATAGAGGCCGCCGGGCGTGGGCTGCTGCTGCGCCCAGCCGGGGATGCGGACGCGCAGCGTGAATTCCTGCCGCTTCAGCGGGTTCACGGCCAGGTCGAGCTGGCCGTCCCAGGGGTAGTTGGTGGTTTGCTCGATGCTGACCTTGCCCGTAGGCAACTGCACCTCGCTGGTACTGGCCATGAACAAGTTGACGTACAGATTGTCCCCATTCTGGGCGTACACGTAGCCCGGCACCGAGGCCATGAAGCGCGTCATGTTGGAGATGCAGCAGGCGCAGGCAAACCACGCCCCGCGCTGGTGCTGCCCCATCGAGGCCAGCGGGTTGGGGTAGAAGAAGTGGTCGCCGCTGAGCGACACGCCCGCCAGCAGGCCGTTGTAGAGGGTGCGCTCCAGCACGTCCACGTACTTGGCATCGCCGTGCAAGAGAAACATGCGCTGGTTCCAGTACACGTTGGCGATGGAGGCGCAGGTTTCGGCGTAGGCGCTCATGTTGGGCAGCTCAAAGGCCTTGCCGAAGGCCTCGCCATTGCCGGTGGCCCCGATGCCGCCCGTGATGTAGAGCTTCTTGCCCACCACGTCGTCCCAGATGGCGTCGATGGCCGTGAGGTAGCGCTTGTCGCCGGTGAGGGCGGCCACGTCGGCCATGCCCGAGTACATGTAGGTGGCGCGCACGGCGTGGCCCTCGGCTATGTCCTGGTCCACCACCCGCTTGTTGGCTTGGTTGTAGGCGTCGCCCTTGGGGCCGCGCACGTCCAGAAAAAACTTGGCCAAATCGAGGTACTGCTGCCGGCCCGTGACGCGGTAGAGCTTGGCCAGCCCGATTTCGACTATTTGGTGGCCGGGGTACACTTCGATTTTGCCCGGCCCGAGGTCGCGCACCAGTAGGTCGGCGTTTTTGGTAGCGATGTCGAGCAGGGTTTTCTTGCCGGTGGCCTGGTAGTGGGCCACGGCCGCTTCGTAGAGGTGGCCCGCGTTGTAGAGCTCGTGGCTGAGGTCTTCCTCTTTTTCCCAGCGCTTCTGGCCTATCCACTCGTGGGGCTTGGCGGCCTTCACCGTCCGAAAGGTGTAGAGGTAGCCGTCCGGCTCCTGCGCCTTGCCGATGAGGGTGATGAGCGAATCGACGTAGGCGGCCAGCTTGGGGTTTTGCTTGACTTGCATGGCATACGACGCGCCCTCAATCACCTTGTAGATGTCGGTGTCGTCAAAGGGGAACTGCGTGAGCTTGTCGCCCGGCAGCTCGCCGGCCGCCCGCCGAAAGTTATCGAGGTGGCCATCATTGCGGCACTGTTGCAAGGTGTGCGGAATGGTCACGTCGGCGTTGGTTTGCATCTTGGGTGCCCAAAACTTGTCGTGCACGTGCACCTGCGTAAACGCCACCGGCTGAATGGGATAGTCGCGTGGCGGGGCTTTTTGGGCACTGGCCGCGCCGGCCACGCCGAGGCCGAGCAGACCGAGAAAAAAGGGAAAACGCATAAGGGAAGCTGGGGTGGGAGGAACTTGGGAAAAAGCAGACGGGCCTTAAAGAAGCGCGATAAAGCCCTTAACAGCACAAGATAGCGAGCAGCGCCCGCCCAGTTACCGCGCGCTGGTTGTGTTTGCCCGAAACGTTTGCGGGCGGCTTCCATCCGTCATGCTGAGCGGAGCGCAGCGCAGCCGAAGCATCTCTATCGCTTCGTTGAACGGCCCGGATGAAGCGGCAGAGATGCTTCGACTCCGCTGCGCTGCGCTCAGCATGACGGGCGGAAGCTGGCGGAAAACCCGGTAGGCCATTCCGTTCTTTGCAGCGATTTCGCATGACGCCATTTACTACTACCAACCCCATCCGCTGGGCCCTGCTGGGGCTACTCCTGTTTCTACTGCCGCTGGTGGCGCTGGGGCCGCGCACCTTCATCCTTCTGCACGACAACCTGGAGGCCGAGGTAGTGTGGGCGCACCTGCTGGCCAAGATGCACCTGGCCCTAGCCCACGGCCCCAGTGCGGTAGTGCCGCCCATCATGAACGGCCTGCCCCGCGAGGCCCTGCGCTCGGGGCTGAGTTTCACCATCTTCATCTTCCATCTGCTGCCCGATTCTCCGCTGGCGGCCTACCTGCTGCACGAGGCGCTGGTGCGCCTGGCCGGGCTGCTGGGCATGTACTGGCTACTACGCGGCTACGGCCTGGCCCGCCCTGCGCAGCGCGGCCTGGCGGCGGCCGTGGCGCTGCTGTGGGCCGCGCTGCCCGCGTACAGCATCTTTGGCCTCAGCGTATTGGGCCAGCCGGCGCTGCTGCGGGCGGCGCTCGATTTGCGGGCCGAGCGTGGGCGCGGGGCGGCGCTGTTGGTGTGCGCGGCGCTGCCGTGGTGGTCGTCGTTTGTGCTGGTGGGGCCGTTTATAGCGGCGGCGTGGGGGCTGGGTCTGCTGCTCGACCTGGCGCGGCGCGGGCGGGCGGCGGGGCCGGCTGCCGGGCGCGGGGCGGCCGGGCTGACGCTGCTGCTACTGAGCTACGTGGTGGTGGAGTGGCAGCTGTTCTACGGCCTGCTGGTGGCCAAAAGCTTCGTGGCGCACCGCGAGGAATTTGATTTAGTGCGGCTGGCTCGGCCGGGTTTGGGCCGGGGGCTGCGCGAGGCGGGCCAGCTATTCTGGCTGGGGCACTACCACGCCAGCCCGTTTTTTAAGGGCGGCATTCTGGTGGCCGTGGCGGTGGTGCTGGCCCGGCTGGCGGGCCCGGCGCGGCGGCCGCTGCTGGTGCGGGTAGGGGCGGGGCTGGCGGCCATCGCGGGCCTGAGCTTGCTGGCGGGGCTGCTGCCGCAGGTGTCGGCCGCGCTGCAAGGGCGGCTACCGCTGTTGCACGCTTTTTCGCTGGGGCGGTTTTACTTTTTGCTGGCCTTGCCCTGGGTGCTGGTGCTGGTGGCAGCCGTGCGGCAGCTGCCCGCCGGGCGGCTAACCTACGCGCTGGTGGCGCTGCAATTGCCGTTCATCCTGGCCGCCAACCCCGAGTTTACCAATAACCTGCGCGCCTTGGCTGGCCGCCCTAAGGCTGATGCGCCCGGCTACGCGGCCTACGTGGCGCCGCAGCTGCTGGGGCAGGCGCGGGCGTTCATCCAGGCCCGCACCGGCCAGGCACCGCCGGCCTACCGCGTGGCCTGCCTGGGGCTGCCGCCCGCCGTGGCGCAGCTCAACGGCTTTTACACCCTCGACTCGTACCAGACGCTTTACCCGCTCACCTACAAGCACGCCTTCCGCCCGCTCATCGCCGGCGAGTTGGCCAAAAGCCCCGAGCTGGCCGCCTACTTCGACGCTTGGGGCAACCGCTGCTACTTGTTTTCGGCCGAGCTGGGGCGCGATTTTCTGGTGGGCAAGCGGCCCGTTCGCACCGTGCAGCACTGGGTTTTCGACGCGGCGGCGTTCCGCCGGCTGGGCGGGCGCTACGTGCTGTCGGCCGTGCGGCTGGCGCGGCTCGAGGAGAGCGGCCTGCGCCCGCTTGGCGTGTTCGACGACTCGGCGGCCTACTGGCAGCTGTATTTGTACGAGGCCAGCCGTTGAATGGCGTAGAGACGCACTATTTTGCGTCTGGCGTCTGGATACGTTACAGACGTGAGGCTAGCCTTTTCCCCGACCTGCCGCACCTGTGCTGGCGTCAGGATACGGTACCAGACGTAAGACGCAAAATAGTGCGTCTCTACCCCGCTCGATTAGCAGGGCACCGCGTGCTGGCACTCGCGCAGCCAGCATTCGGCATCTTCGAGCGAGGTGAAAAATTGCAGCTCAAACTTATCGCCAAAAAGATTATGCTCGAGTAGCAAACCCAGGTCGTCTTCGGTGTGGGGCTGGAGCACGTGGGCCACGTAGCACAAGCCCAACTGGCCGGCCTGCGGCACCCAGATGTGCTGGAGCCAATCGACAGAGTCGAGCCACGGGCCCAGCACCCGGCTGTTGTCGTTGAGCAGGTAGTGTACCCGGCCGGCGGGCAGGTACCGCAGCAGCTCGGTGGCGACGTGGTGGCTGTCGGGGGTAGTAGCCACGCCCGACCAGGTCAGGTGCAGCCAGTGGGCGGGCTCGTCATAGGCTACGCGGCAGTACTCGCGGCCGCCAAGATGGTGAAAACGGAAGTCAAACATGGTAAAAATCGAAGTAAAAGTAGCAACCGGACAAAAAATAAGGCACCAGATAAAAGCTCCGCTATGAGTCTATTTGACGCAAAACCCCTGCCTGGAGTTGCCCCGCAACCGCCGCCCGTGGCGTAGATTTGACTTTTACCGCTTGCTCCGCGCATGGCTTCCAACAACTACCGAAACCCGACGAGTGGCCCCCCCGCCACCAACCGCCAGGCCCCCGCCGCCGCCCCCGAAAACGGGCCCGCGCGGGCCCGTGGCAATACCCCGCGCACCGCCGCGCCCGCCGCCGAGCCGGCCACTACTACCACCCGCCCGGCCGCCAACAGCCGGGCCCGCGCCGCCGCCAAGCCCGCCGCTGCTCCGCGCCCGCCCCGGCCGCCGCGCGCGGGCGAGGGCTTTAGCCTGAGCCAGGCCGCGGCCTTCTTGCGCGACCGCCGCTTTCACCTGCTGGTGGGCTTCGGGCTGCTGCTGGGCTCGATATACCTCACCATCGCCTTCACGTCGTTCCTGTTCAGCGGGCGCGCCGACCAGAGCATCGTGGCCGCGCTGGGCACCGTGCCGGTGAAGGAAGCCGGCCAGGAATCGGGCAATCTGCTGGGCTTGCTCGGGGCGTGGCTGGCTGAGAAATGCATCTACCGGGGCTTCGGGCTGGCGGCCTATGCGCTCATTCCGATGGTGTTTTTCCTGGGCTACAAAATCGTGTTTCGCCGGGCCAAAGGCTCGGTGAGCTACGTGCTGGCCCTGGGCCTGTTTACAATGCTGTGGACCAGCATCTTGCTGGGCTACGTGGTGGTGCAGATGGCCGCCCCCGGCACCGACCCCACCCAGGCGCACCGCTTCGACTGGCTCAGCGGCGGCGGCGGCTACGAAATGGCCCTCTGGCTGCAATCGCTGGTGGGTTGGGGCACGGTGCTGCTGCTGGCGTTTGGGCTGATAATGTTCGTGGTGTTCTTCTTCAATATCACCAGCCTCGACCTCGGCCTGGGCGGCCGCGACGAGGAGGAAGGGGAGGAAGACGCCCCCGAAGAAGCTGCTGTGCCCGCGATGGCCGCCGCGCCGGCCGTGGCCGCTCGCCCGTCGGCCAAGGATGCCCCGCGCCCGGCCATCCTTTCCGAGGAAGACGACGAAGACGAGCCCGCTCCTGCCCGCGAGCCCGAGTTTGAGCCCGCGCCCGCCCCGCCCCCGCGCCCCAGCCCACTCAAAGCGCCGGCGCTCAGTACCAATTTCGAGGTAGCCGAGCCGGCTACCGCCGCACCAGAGGCCGAGTTTGAGCCCGCCCCGTGGGCTGCCGCGCCAGCGGCCGTGCCGCTGGTACTAGCCGGGGCCACGGCCGCGCTGTCGCCGGTGGCGGCTGGTGCCGTAGCGGCTGCTAACACCACGGCCGGAGTTGCTACGGCTGCCGCGGCTGCTACTGGCCCGGCGTTCTCGTTCGAGCTACCCGAAGCCGAGCCGGAGGTGCTGGAAATCGCGCCCAGCGTGGCTGCCACCATCCCCACGCCGCTCTCGCTCGCCGACCTCGCTGACGATGATGCGCCACTGCCTGCTCCAATCACCAAGCACCAGGCACCAAGCACCAGCTTAGAAATAACCATCCCCAGCCGCGACGACCTGGACCCCAACGCGGGGGCCGACATCGCGGCGGTGGCCGATGAGGACGAGGACGCCGACGCCATGCCCGACGTCAACTACGACCCCACGCTCGACCTCTCGCGCTACCAGTTCCCGACCCTGGAGCTGCTCAACGACTACGGCGTGGCCAAAGCCCAGGTAACTAAGGAGGAACTGGAAGCCAACAAGGACCGCATTGTGGAGACGCTGGGCCACTACAACATCGCCATCGCCAGCATCAAGGCCACCATCGGGCCGACCGTAACACTGTACGAGATTGTGCCCGAAGCCGGTATTCGTATCTCCAAAATCAAGAGCCTGGAAGACGATATTGCCTTGAGCCTGGCCGCGTTGGGTATTCGCATTATCGCCCCGATTCCGGGCAAGGGTACCATCGGTATCGAGGTTCCAAACACCAAGAAGGAGATGGTGAGCATCCGCTCGGTGCTGGGTTCGGAGAAGTTTGCCCGCTCCGAAATGGACCTGCCGGTGGCCTTCGGCCGCACCATCACCAACGAAGTATTCGTGGCCGACCTGGCTAAAATGCCGCACCTGCTGATGGCCGGTGCCACCGGCCAGGGTAAGTCGGTGGGCTTGAACGTGATTCTGGCCTCGCTGCTCTACAAGCGCCACCCTGCGCAGCTCAAGTTTGTGCTGGTTGACCCCAAGAAGGTGGAGCTTAGCATCTTCAACAAAATTGAGCGCCACTTTCTGGCCAAGCTGCCCGACGTGGATGAGCCCATCATCACCGACACCAAGAAGGTGGTGCACACGCTCAACTCGCTGTGCATGGAGATGGACCGCCGCTACGACTTGCTGAAGGAAGCCGGCTGCCGCAACCTCAAGGAGTACAACGCCAAGTTTATCGAGCGGCGGCTGAACCCCAAGAAGGGCCATCGCTTTATGCCGTTTATCGTGCTGGTAATCGACGAGTTGGCCGACCTCATGATGACGGCCGGCAAGGAAGTCGAGCAGCCCATTGCGCGCCTCGCGCAGCTGGCCCGCGCCATCGGCATCCACCTCATCGTGGCCACCCAGCGCCCCTCCGTAAACGTGATTACGGGTATCATCAAGGCCAACTTTCCGTGCCGGATTTCCTTTAAGGTGACCAGCAAAATCGACTCGCGCACCATCTTGGACACCGGCGGGGCCGACCAGCTTATCGGCCAGGGCGACATGCTGTTTTCGGCCGGCTCGGACCTGATTCGGGTGCAGTGTGCCTTCATCGACACGCCCGAGGTCGACCGTGTGTGCGACTACATCGGCGGGCAGCAAGGCTACCCCGATGCCTACCTGCTGCCCGAAGTGGCCGGAGCCGACGGCGACAGCGACGGCGATTCGGGCGACTTCGACCTGAGCGAGCGTGACTCGATGTTTGAGGAAGCCGCCCGCTGCATCGTGCTGCACCAGCAGGGCTCGACCTCGCTTATTCAGCGCAAGCTCAAGCTGGGCTACAACCGCTCGGGCCGCATCGTGGACCAGCTGGAGCGCGCCGGCATCGTGGGTCCGTTCCAGGGCTCGAAGCAGCGCGACGTGCTCATCCCGGACGAGTACCAGCTGGAGCAATTGCTGAACTCGCTGAAGTAGTCATTTAACAAGTTAGGTTTCAGTTAAAAACGATTGTCCTTGCGAGCGTAGCGAAGCAATCGCACCTGAGTGGAGCCCGAACGGCGAGGCTCAATAGGTGTGATTGCTTCGCTACGCTCGCAAGGACATTTTTTATGTAGTAAAAAGAACCACAAGTTGTTAAATGATAAATGTTAATTGTTAAATGACTTTTGGCCTTGCTTTTGCGTATGCGCCCGTATCCGGCC
>NZ_DASTEP010000113.1:0-13337 GCF_035709525.1 Hymenobacter sp.
CAGGGTGCTCGCCAACGCACGCGGACTACAAAGTCCGCGCAACTTGCTGCTGATTGCGCGCCGTGGGCTGCCACACCGCCGAGCGCTGCCCGCGCACATAGCGCCACCAGCCCACCAGCAGCGCCAGGTTCATGTAGTAAAAGTGCCCCACGAAGCGCAGCCCGGCCAGCGGCAGCACCCTGCCCAGCAGCCCCAGCAGCGGCAGCCCCAGCTGCCCCGCCAGCGCCAGCTGCCAAAACCAGCCGCCGCCCCGCGCCACCAGCGCCACATTGGTAGCCAAACTCAGCAGTAGCAAATGGGGCGTGAGCCACCGTAGTACCTTGTGCGACCAGAAGGCCAGCGCCGCCCCCCGCCACGGCGGCCACAGCAAGGCTTTGAACTCGTGCAGGTTCTGAAAATTACCGACCGAGATGCGGGCCTTGCGCCGAAACTCCTCGGCGGCGTGGTCGCCCACGTCTTCGGTGGCGCGGGCGGCGGGGTTTAGCAGCACCCGGTAGCCGGCGCGCAAGGCGGCCATTGAGATAAAAAAGTCATCTACCACGAAGCCCACCGGCGCGGGCGTATAGGCTGCCCGCCGCACCGCGAAAGCCCCGCCGTGCGCGCCCATCGCCGCCCCCCAAATCAGGCTCTCCTGGTATTTGAAGTGGTTTTCGCGGGCCAGGTAGGTGCTTTCCTGGGTCGTGACGCCCGCCCCGGTGCCGGGCAGCGCGGGTGGGGCCAGCACGCCTGCACCCACCAAACCTACTTGCGAGTTAGCGAAGTGTTTCACTAGCTCGTAGAGCGTATCGGGCCCGAAAAACACGTTGGCATCCGTCAGCACCAGCACGGGCGCGGTGGCCTGGGTTGAGAGGTGCTGCATCACGCCGGGCTTGCCCTGGCGCTCGGCAAAAGCGGTGAAATGCAGCTGCGGAAACTCGGCAACCAGCTTTTGCAGCAGGGCATTGGTTTGGTCGCTGGAATTGTCGGAGCCGACCAGCAGGCGCACCTTGGCTAGCGGGTAGGTGGTAGCGAACGTAGACCGGATTTTCTGCTCGATTACTTCTTCTTCGTTGTGGGCAGCCAGCAGAATATCCACGGCCGGCAGCTCGGACGTGTCGGGCGCGAATACCGGGCCGGGCAGAGCTTTGCCCCTACTCAAATACTTCAGTAGCAACGGAAAGCCGACGTAGGAATACGCTACCAGCCCGCCGCTCAGCAGCACTAATACGCTCAGCAGCCAGCTCATGAAGCCACGGGGGCCGGCTGCCGGGCCGCGATGGCCTGCTGGTACAGGGCCACGAAGCCCTGGGCCACGGCCTCGGTGCTGTAGCGGGCCTGCGCCACCTCGGCCGCCGCCGCGCCAATGGCGGCCAGCGGCAGGCGGCCATGGTAGTAGTCGCACAGGGCGTCGAGCCAGGCGGCGGCCCCGTCACGCAATAATATTTCCGCGCCGTCCTGGGCGTCAATGCCTTCGGCCCCGATGCTGGTGCTCAGAATAGCCTTACCCAAGGCCATGCCCTCCACGATTTTAACGCGCATGCCGCCGCCACTCAGCAGGGGCACCAGCATCAGGTCGTAGGTCTGCATAAAGTCGGGGGCCGACTCCACGAAGCCGTGGATGAAGACGTTGTCTTGCCCCTCGGGGCGGCTGGTGAGGTGGGCGGGCGGCGCGGTGCCCGCAATGTGCAGGGTCAGCTCGGGCAGCTCGCGGTGGGCCTGCGGCCACACCTCGCGCAAAAACCACTCGACGCCCTCCAGGTTAGGCAGCCAGTTCAACGAGCCCAGCATAAACAGCGAGCGCGGCTGCGGCCGGCGGGCGGGGTCGGGGCGGAAGCGACTGGTGTTGGCCGGGGCGGGTACGATGGCTACCGGCGCGGGGCAGCCCAGCTCACGCAGCCGGTCCACGTCTTCCTGCGTGATGGCGGCCACGGCGTCGACCTGGCTTAGCATCCAGGTTTCGAAGCCCTTGATGCGCTCGGCCAGGTGCTGCAAGTACCATTTTTTGAGCGGGTTGCGCTCGCGCCCAGCCAGCCGCGCCCAAATTACATACTCCACGTTGTGCGCCCGCAGCACCAGCGGCGGCCCGGCCGGCAGTTGCCCGGCCGCCTGGGCGCGGCGCACCACGCCCGCGTACCAGGCCACAAAGGTGCTGTCGAAATGAACTACGTCGAACGTTTCGCTTTTTAACACGCCAACCAACTTCGCTTCGAGCGCGGGGCTTACGAAACGTTCTACGTTGTAAGGCAGGGCGTTAAAACTGTACGTGAGGCCGAGTCCGAGCAAATTGCGTAGCGCCTTCCAGGGCGAAAGGCGCGTGTCCACATCTACGGTCAGCATCCGCACGTTGGGCCCGAGGTGGTCGAGGGCGGTGGGCGGCTGGTGGTGTTTGGGGGTGTTCACGGCCAGCACCGTCACGCGGTGGCCGGCTTCGCTCACGCCCCGGATTATCTCGTAAACGCCGATGGCCCCGCCATCGTGGGGCGGGTACGGCACGCGGTAACAAACTTGCAGAACATGCATGGCCGGCGAAGATACTGCCCGCACTATGCTCGGGCCGATGCCCGCCACGCAATGGCCGCCTGCACGGCCTGCCACAGCACTTCCGCACTGCGCGCCCAGGCAAAGCGGCGCACATTCTCCAGCCCGGCCGCTTGCAGGCGCGCGCGCAAGGCGGCGTCTTGACTGAGTTGAGCCAATCCTTCGGCAATGTCAGCCGGCGCGTTGGGGTCGCAGAGCAAGGCCCCCGCCGCGCCACCTGCCACCTCGGGCAAGGACGATAGGTTGGACGTGAGCACCGGGCAGCCGCTGGCCTGCGCCTCCACCACGGGCAAGCCAAAGCCTTCAAAGAAAGGCACGTATACCGTAGCCAGCGCCGCCCCGTAGAGGCCCGCCAAATCGCCCTCACTCACGCGGCCCGTGAAATGCACGGCCGCCTGCACCGCGGGCGGCAGCGCCTGGTAGGCCTCAAAAATTGGCCCGGCCCGCCACGCCTCGCGGCCTACGATGAGCAGCTGCGTGTCGGTATTTTCGCCTTTCTCCTTAAACAAGCCAAAGGCCCGCAGCAGATTACCCAGATTCTTACGCGGCTGCAAGGCCCCCACAAACAGGAAATACGGCCGCCCCTGGCTGAACTGCTGCCGCACGGCCGCCTGCCGCGCCGCGGGCTGCGGCTGAAAATGGGCGGCGGGCGCGTTGTAGGCCACTTTTATGCTTTCGGCGGGCAAGCCAAACTGCTGGGCGATGTCGTCGCGGGTGGCCTCCGACACGGCCACTACCTGCTCGGCGGCGCGGGCAAAGCGCGGCATAAAGTGCGTGTAGTAGCGCTGCATGAGGCCGGCCACGTCCTGCGGGCGGTGCAGGTAGGCCAGGTCGTGCAGCACCGTGACGCGGGGCGTGCGGGTGCCCAGCACCGTGAAGCCCTCGGGCGAGAGCAGCGCGGCCGGACGGTGCCGCCGCAGCCACCACGCCACCGCGCCCTCGTACCAGGCCAGCATCAGCAGCGGGTGGCGGGCCGGGGGGTAGAGCACGTGCGGCACCACGTTGGGGCCGAAAAGGTAGCGCTTGTCAAAAGCCCGGTCGAAGAGGAAGTGAAACGTGCAGTCGGGGTGCTGGCGCACCAGCTCGCGCAGGGTTTCGTAGGTGTAGCGGCCCAGCCCTTCGAGGTGGCCGCCGGGCAGGAGGAAACGGGTAGTAACGGCAATGTTCATTGACTTTGAAAAACGTCCGTCATGCTGAGCGCAGCGTAGTGGAGCCGAAGCATCTCTACCGCTTCGTTGCTAGATGTAAGAAGTTAGTACTCCGATAGAGATGCTTCGACTCCGCTGCGCTGCGCTCAGCATGACGGACGTTTTACTCTTCTCCCTTCTTCGCCTTCTCATTTATACTGCTGGTGCAGGGCCTGAATCTGGCTTTCGTTGCCGAGCACGAGCAGCACGTCGCCGGTGGCGGGGCGGTAGTCGGCGGCGGGGCTCACTTCGAGCTCGCCGCCCTGGCCCCGACGCAGGGCGATGATGGTGGCCCCGGTGCGCGAGCGCACGTCGAGCTCGCGGATGCTTTGGCCGCGCAGGGCGGCTTTCAGCTCGTTGAAGGGCAGCTCTTCGAGGCGCAGCTTGTTGGGGTCGAGGCCCGAAATCATGTCCAGAAACTTGATGACTTCGGGGCGGATGATGAGGTTGGCCATGTGCGAGCCGCCGATTTCGTCGGGCAGCACCACCGAGTTGGCCCCGGCCGAAAGGAGCTTGCTGACGCTGCTGCGGGCGCTGGCCCGGGCAATGATGGTGATGCGCGGATTCAGCTCGCGGGCGGTGAGGGCCACGAACACGTTGTCGGCATCTTTGGGCAGGGCCGTGATGAGGGCGCGGGCGTGTTCGATACCGGCCTGGCGCAGGGCAATTTCGGTGGTGGCGTCGCCGAGCACGGCCGGAATCTGGCGGTGGCCGGCCTCGGCGGCGGCGGCCAGCAGGGCCTGGTTTTGCTCGACTACCACGGCGCGGGTGCCGCTGTGGCGCAGCTCGTCGTAGGCCTTGTAGCCGTTGCGCCCAAAGCCGCAGACGATGACGTGGTCGCGGAAGCTCTTGATTTCCTGGTCGGCGCGAATCATGCGAAAGAGGTGGCGCAGCTCGCCGTCAAAAATATAGGTAGTGAGCACCGACACGAGGTAGGCCACCACCAGCAAATTAAACAGAATGTAAAACGACGTAAACAGCCGCCCCACATCAGACAGCGGCCGCACCTCGCCAAAGCCCACCGTAGAGGCAGTGATGACGGTCATGTAAAACGCATCGACCAGCGGGTAATTTTCGAGCAGCATAAAGCCGCCCACGCCCACGGCAAAGCTGAAGAAGAGCAGCCCAAGGGCCAGCCAGAGGCGCGAAAGATTGAGTTGCTTTAGCATATATTTTTCGCGCAGTGTCTCGCAGTGTTAAAGCGCAGTGTTCCGCAGTGCTACTCTAGCAAACACCGCGAAACACTGCGTTTTAACACTGCGAGACACTGCGCGAATGCATACTTAATCACGAATTACGCGCCACTACCGTGCCCAGCAGCTGCGCCAGCTGGCCGTCGAGCTTGGTTAGTTCATTGTAGCGCAGCAGCACGTTGAGCTGCTCGTTGCTGTCGAGGTGGCTGTCTTGCAGCTGGGTCAGGCACTGCTGGCGCTCGCGCTGCACGTGGCACTTGTTGAGGCGCAAAATGGCATTATCGCAGGCCAATTGAATCAAATTCAGCTCGGTAGGCACGTAGATGTCCTTGATGCGCCAGTTGGGGCTGAGGTCGTAGCGCTCGGTGGCAAAGTCGGCCAGCAGGCTGCGGATGGCCGCATCTTCGTGGTGGGCCAGCAGGCGCAAATCGGGCAGCTGGCCTTGCAAAAAGGCCTCGCGGCACTCGGCCCACAGCCGGGCGTAGAGCGGGTGTTGCAGGGGCGTACCTTCGAGCTGGCTCAGCAGGTAGTGCGCCACCGATACCCCCTCCTGCACCTCGTGCGGGCCATACAGCACCAGCAGGCGCAGCACGGCCTGCTCGCACTGGGTCAGCACGTCGAGCGGGGCGGCCAGCTCGGCCAGGCCGGGCTCGGGGCCGGCGAGCTGCGCGGCTTCTTCTTCCGAGCCGTGGGTGGCCCCGTACATGGCCATCTCAATTTCCTCCTCGGGCGTGAGCGGGCGCGGGTTGGCGGCGGCCAGCGCCGACGGGCTGGCCGGCTGAGCAGATGGGGCAGCCGGGCGCGGGGCGGGCGGCGGCGCGCTGCTTTTACCGGCGGCCGGGGATTTGAGGAGCTTGTTGTATTCGGTGATAATCACCTGCTCATCAAAGCCAAACGTCACGGCCGTTTGCTGCAAAAACACCTGGCGCTTGAGGCCATCGGGCACTTTGGCAATGCTTTGCAGCACCTCCCGGATGGCCTCGGCCTTCCGGATAGGGTCGGCGCTGGCCTCGCGGGCCACGAGCGTGGTTTTGAAGGCGATGAAGTCCTGGCTCTGGCTTTCGACGTAGTCGGCAAAGCGCTGGTCGCCCACCTTGCGGATGTAGCTGTCGGGGTCATCGCCGTCGGGAAAGAGCACCACGCGCACGTTGAGGCCGCCTTCGAGCAGCAGGTCGATGCCGCGCAGCGAAGCTTTGATGCCCGCCGCGTCGCCGTCGTAGAGCACTGTCACGTTGTCGGTGTAGCGCTTGATGAGGCGAATCTGGCCTTCGGTGAGCGAGGTGCCCGACGAAGCCACCACGTTTTTGATGCCGCCCTGGTGCAAACTCAGCACATCGAGGTAGCCCTCCACGAGGTAGCACAGCTCCTCGGAGCGAATGCTTTGCCGGGCCTGAAACAAGCCGTAGAGCACGTCCGACTTGTGGTAAATCTCCGACTCGGGCGAGTTGAGATACTTCGCCATCTTGTCGTCGCGCTTCAGGGTGCGCGCCCCGAAGCCCACCACGCGCCCGCTCACGTTGTGAATCGGGAACATGACGCGCCCCCGGAAGCGGTCGTAGCGCCGGCCGGTGTCCTGGCCCTGGTCGTCTTGGCGCTGCACCACGAGGCCGGTTTTTTCGAGGTACTTGAGCTGGTGGCCAGCCTTTTCGGCGCTCTTCAGCAGGTCGTCCCACTGGTCAAGCGAGTAGCCCAGCTCGAAGGTTTGGATGGTACCCAGGTTCAAGCCGCGCTCACGCAAATAGCCGTAGCCCACGCCCATGCCTTCCTCGGTTTTGAGCAGCAGGCCGTGGTAGTGGTCTTTGGCCCAGTTGCTTACGATGTACTGCGAGTCGCGCTCGTTCTGGCGCAGCTGCTCTTCGGGCGTGCGCTCTTCGACTTCGGGAATATCGATGCCGTACTTTTTGGCCAACGCGCGCAGGGCTTCGGGGTAGCTGCTGCCCTCGATGTCCATTACGAAGTTGACCACGTTGCCCGACTTGCCGCAACCGAAGCACTTGTAGAAGCCCTTGGCCGGCGCTACCGAAAACGAGGGCGATTTTTCGTTGTGAAACGGGCAGCAGGCCCAATAGTTTTGCCCGTTGCGCTTGAGGGGCACGTAGTCGCCCACCACCTCCAGAATGTCGGCGGTGTGGTAAATCTGGTCAATTATTTCTTTCGGAATGCGGGCCACGGCAGAGAATTAAGGCCGTCAAATTTACGCCCGCCGGCGCGGCGGGGGCTTGCGGTCCCCAGGCACCTCTTACCGCTCGCCCACCGGCCCCGCACCGGGCGGCCCAGCCGCTGCTACGCGCGCTAGTAGTTACTCAATCAGCCAGCTACATAGGGCATTACTCAAGCTTTTTCATTAACCCGTCCAGCTTATCGCCGTATGTGGGCTACTTCACAAGGCTATCTGGTCTTGATTTTTTACAAACGGCGGCCACCGGCTAGCTGCGACATGCTCACTCTTTTTATCCACACCGCATGACACCACATTCCGACACTCATCTGCACACTACCACGACCCCGGTGGTAGCGCTCAAGCGCATTTCGTGGGGCGCTATTCTGGCCGGCGCCGTGCTGGCCCTCGTGCTTCAGCTGGCCCTGAGTTTGCTGGGCCTGGGCATCGGTCTGGGCACCATCGACCCGCTCACCGAGCAAGACCCCATGGCCGGCATCGGCGTCGGGGCGGCCATCTGGTGGGTGGTTAGCATGTTGATTTCGCTGTATCTGGGGGCCTCGGTGGCCGGCCGCCTGGCCGGCATGCCCCGCCCCACCGATGGCCTGCTGCACGGCCTGCTCACGTGGTCGGTGGTCACGCTGTTCACGTTTTACCTGCTCACCACGGCCGTGGGCCGCATCATCGGCGGCGTCACGGGCGTAGCCGGCCGGGCACTGTCGGGTGTGGGCAGCGGCATTGCTGCCGTGGCCCCGCAAGCGGGCGAAGCCATTAAAGGCGAGCTCAAAGAGCGCGGCATCGACCTCAACGACGTGAAACGCGAAGCCCGCCTGCTGCTGCGCCAAACCGGCAAAGCCGAGCTGAGCCCCGAAGCCCTGGAGCGCCAAGCCAAAACTGCCGGCCGCGAGGCCAAAGACGCCGCCGGCCAGAGCGCGGCCAACCCCCAGGCCGCCGACGACAACTTCGACGACGTAATCGACCGCCTCGGTGATGAGGCGCGCGGCATCGGCAACGCCGCCGACCGCGACGCGGCCGTGAACGTAGTGATGAAGCGCACCGGCAAGAGCCGCGCCGAGTCAGAACAGATTGTCGATAACTGGATTGCAACCGCCAAAGCCGGCCAGGCCAAGCTGGCCGAGGCCAAAGTGAAAGCCGAAGCCGTGGCCCGCGAAACCGGCGACAAGGCCGCTGCCGGCCTCTCTAAGGCCGCCCTGATGATGGCGCTGGGCCTGGGTCTGGGGGCCGGGGCCGCCGCCTTTGGGGGCCGCCGCGCCGCCCCGCGCTCGGTGGTAGTGGCCGCGTAGCACGGCGGAGGCCCGTTGCGGCGAGACTCTCGCAGCCAAATTTTACAGCAGAAGCCCGGTCATTCAGTTGGCTGGGCTTCTTTGCTTTTTAAAGCTTTCACCTTCAAAGGTTTTTAACGCTGCTTCGATAGGTTAGGAGTAGCGCGAGCTTTGTAGTTTGCGCCTCTGTGCCGATTGCCCCCTCCTGGCGGCGTGGGGGCGCGAACTACAAAGTTCGCGCTACTAGCCGGCCGGCTTTTCAACAACGTACCAAAGTAGAGCTCAATACCTCCTGCCTTTGCCAAGCCAACGATAAACGGCTTGGTGCCCAACGCAAAGCCGCCCGGCCAATTACTTGACCGGGCGGCTTTTACATTTTTATAGGACTCCTCGGCCTAGCTGAGGCGGCGAACTAGGGGCGCGGGGCCGGCGACGGCTCGGGAGCACCGTTGGGGCGCGGAGTGGGCGGCGGGGGCGGCACGTCGCCGGGGCGCGGAGCCGGCGACGGCTCGGGGCGGGTGGCCGCATCGAGGGCCTGAGCGGCGGTAAACTCCTTTTCTACCTTGGAGTAGCCGGGGGGCGAGATGCGCTTGCCGCTGCTGGTGATGAAGGTCGGCTTAATCTTGAGCGTGAAGCGCAGGGGCTGGCGGTCGCGGTCGGCGAGGCCGAGGGCAAAGTCGGCCAGGCTTTCGCCCGTTTTGTCACCCAGCACGTCGCGCAGGTTGCTATTCACCAGCACGGGGGCCGTGGTGACGCCGCCGTTGGCAGGCACCTCGATTCGCTGGCTGGTGCGGCCCTTGGCTACCTCCTTGCCGTCGATGAGGGCGATGTAGTCGAACTCGTTGAGCGCGGCGGTTTCGGAGTTGGGGTTGCGAAACTCCAGGTTGGCGCGCATGCGCAGGGGCACGTTGCCGGCGGTGGCGGCGGCCAGCAGCAGCGCCCGCTCGGCGGTGCCGAGGTCGGGGGCCTGGCGCGTGTTCAGCACGTTTACGCCCGCAATGGTGGCTTGGTCTATCGAAGCCAGGCGCACATCGACATCTTTGAAGGCCTTGGCCTGCTGCACCTGCTCACTGATGCCGCACTGGCTGAAGCTGGCCACTGCTACCAGGCCGGCCACGGCCTGCACCGCCGCACGGCGGCTGGGTAAGAAAGAGAAAAACATGGGGAGAGGATGGAAAGAAAGTTGGAGTATTCCGGACCTTTTACTAACAATCTTCCAAATAGTTGCGCACACCCTTTCTTGCGCACGCAGCTTCATTTGGGTGGCAGGTAGCGCTTCAGCTTATCAAGCGCGTCAGGGCTGCCACGTTGCCCGCGTATACGGATTAGAACCAAAGCACAAGCCGCCAGCTTCTTAGCGGCCGGCCACACCCTTGTGTCGGCTGCGTACTAGCAGCCAGCTTATTTAGCCCTAACCTTTCCACTTTTTGCTCGGCCCGTTGCATCTTTGCGCAACTTCCGGCGGCTGAACTCGGTATGCAGCCCAAGCAGGAAGGGCGCGAACCCTCCCTGCCGGCTATCGGTTACTTGTGCAGCAGCACGTATAGGCTGCTGGCTACCAGTATCCAGCGACCGAGCTGCAACAGCAGCTTAGTCGGGAGCCTGACGGTAATTACTATGTAATCACCGTCCCTGTTTGGTTTTTTCTCCATAGACGTTCGAGTTAATGGGGAGAAAGAACACCCACTTCGAAGCCCGTGGCTGCAACCACGGGCTTCGCCTTTTTTCAGCCGAAGCTGTCGAAAGGCACCGTGGTTGGCGGGAGACTACCGCACAGTGCGGCAAAGGTAGTGCGTACTTTAAGTCTGCGGTGAGTGGCTGGTTGAAAGAGGCATAGCTAACGCTATTCACGGCCTTCACGGGCGGACTAAAAGTCCGCGCTACGCTTTTCGTAGCTTTGCGCGATTCAACCAGCCTAGCAAATGCCCGCCTACCGCCCGCAAGAGATTGAAAAGAAGTGGCAAGCCCACTGGCAGCAGCACCACACGTTCCGCGCCGATAATAATTCTGACAAGCCCAAGTACTACGTGCTCGACATGTTCCCTTACCCCTCGGGGGCGGGGCTGCACGTGGGGCACCCGCTGGGCTACATTGCTTCCGATATTGTATCGCGCTACCAGCGCCTGCAAGGCCGCAATGTGCTGCACCCCATGGGTTTCGACTCGTTTGGCCTGCCCGCCGAGCAGTACGCCATCCAGACCGGCCAGCACCCGGCCGTGACCACCGAGAAGAACATCGAAACCTACATCCGGCAGCTTCAGCAGCTGGGTTTCAGCTACGACTGGGAGCGTGAGGTGCGCACCTCCGACCCCAGCTACTACAAGTGGACGCAGTGGATTTTCCTCAAGCTGTTCAATAGCTGGTATAATCTCGACACCGACCGGGCCGAGCCCGTGAGCGCGCTCATCGCCAAGTTTGCCGAGGGCGGCAGCGCAGGCATCCGCGCCGCTGGCGATGACGAGGAGCGCCACGACTTCACGGCCGGCCAGTGGCAGATGATGAGCGAGAAGCAAAAGCTCGCCGCCCTCCTCCCCTACCGCCTGGCGTATCAGCAAGATACCTTCGTGAACTGGTGCGCCGCGCTGGGTACTGTACTGAGTAATGACGAGGTGAAAGACGGCCTCTCGGAGCGCGGCGGCTACCCCGTCGAGCGCCGCCTCATGCCGCAGTGGAATCTGCGCATCACAGCCTACGCCGACCGCCTGCTGCAAGGCCTCGATACCCTCGACTGGCCCGACGCCGTGAAGGAGATGCAGCGCAACTGGATTGGCAAGAGCATCGGGGCCGAGGTGAGCTTCCCGGTGCAGGACCACGAAGGCACGGTGATTAAGGTGTATACGACGCGCGTCGATACCATCTATGGTGCGACCTTCCTGGTGCTGGCCCCCGAGCACGAGCTGGTCGATACCCTCACCACGCCCGCCCAGCGCGGGGCGGTGGATGAATACATCGCCGCCACCAAGCGCCGCTCGGAGCGCGACCGCATGGCCGACGTTAAAACCGTATCGGGCGTGTTTACGGGCGCGTATGCCCAGAACCCCGTCGATGGCACGCCCGTGCCCATCTGGCTGGCCGACTACGTGCTGGCCGGCTACGGCACCGGCGCCGTGATGGCCGTGCCCAGCGGCGACCAGCGCGACTACCTCTTCGCCAAGCATTTCGACCTGCCCATCCCGGCCATTTCGGACGCTCAGAAGGACCTCGACCAGCAGGCTGACCCCACCAAGGAAGGCCGCTACATCAACTCGGGCATCGTGAATGGCCTGGGCTACAAGGAAGCCACCGCCACGCTCATCGCCTACCTCGAAGAGAAGGGCCTCGGCAAGGGTAAGGTGAATTTCCGCCTGCGCGACGCCATTTTTGGCCGCCAGCGCTACTGGGGCGAGCCCATCCCGATTTACTACAAAGACGGCACCGCCTACGGCGTGGCCGAGGCCGACCTGCCGCTCGTGCTCCCCGAAATCGACGAGTACAAGCCCACCGAAACCGGCGAGCCCCCGCTAGGCCGCGCCAAAGACTGGAAGTACAAGGGCCAGTACGAGTTTGAGCTGAGCACCATGCCCGGCTGGGCCGGCTCCAGCTGGTACTACCTCCGCTACATGGACCCGCACAACGCCGACCGCTTCGTGGGCGAAGATGTGGAGAAATACTGGGGCCAGGTTGACCTCTACATGGGCGGCGCCGAGCACGCCACCGGCCACCTGCTCTACTCCCGCTTCTGGTACCTGTTTTTGAAGGACCTAGGCCTGGTCACGGCCAATGAGCCCTTCCAAAAGCTGATTAACCAAGGGATGATTCTGGGCCGGTCGAACTTTGTGTATCGGTTGAAAATAGAGTGGGACAACGATGAGCTTAAATTAAAGGCTCCCCCCATCTTTGTTTCAAAGCAAATTGTTGATGTCCTCAGCAAAGAGGATTACAAAGGCAAGCCAGAAGAAGAAACGTTTAAAAAACAACTTATTCTTATTCAAAAAAGGCTAGCAAACCGCTTCGGCTTGCTTGGTGGAGTAGAAACATGTTCCATTCCTTATGGACAATCTGATTTCGCTACGCCTCTTAATGCTAATGTATCGCATGTTGTTGACGACATATTAGACGAGTATCTTTTTAGAACAGATTCTCACCTTGGCAATTTGGATGAGGCAGAATTTATCAGATATTCTGACGCATACACCTGCGGCTGGGAAATTGAGAAAATGTCCAAGTCGAAGTACAACGTTGTTAATCCCGACATACTGACTAAGAAACATGGTGCGGACGCGCTGCGCCTCTACGAAATGTTCCTTGGCCCGCTAGAGCAGTTCAAGCCCTGGAATACCAACGGTATCAGCGGCGTAGCCACGTTCCTCAAGAAGTTCTGGCGCCTCTTCCACCCCGAAGACGGCGCGCTGGCCGTGACCGATGAGGCCGCCAGCCCCGCCGAGCTGAAGACCCTGCACCGCGTCATCCAGAAGGTGGCGCAGGATATCGAGAAGTTCAGCTTTAACACCAGCGTGAGCACCTTCATGATTGCCGTGAACGAGCTCACCGCCCTCGGCACCCGCAAGCGCGCCGTGCTGGAGCCGCTCGTGGTGCTGCTCTCGCCCTTTGCCCCGCACCTGGCCGAGGAGCTGTGGCACGAGCTGGGCCACGCCGAGAGCATCAGCTTCGCCGCCTACCCCGAGTTTCGCGAAGAGTACCTGGTGGAGGCCAACGTGACTTACCCCGTAGCCATCAACGGCAAGGTGCGCGAGCAGCGGCAGTTTGCCGCCACCGCTACCGCCGCCGAAATCGAGGCTGCGGTTCTGGAATCGGACTTCCTCACCCGCTTCGCCGAGGGCAAAGCGCCCAAGAAAGTGGTGGTAGTGCCCGGTCGCATGGTCAACGTAGTGGTGTAACATTCGGCTTACACCCGTCATGCTGAGCTTGCCGAAGCATCTCTACCGCTTCGTCCAAACGGTGCGGTAGAGATGCTTCGGCAAGCTCAGCATGACCAAAGCAAAGGGTAAAGCAAGAAGCG
>NZ_DASTEP010000114.1:0-4569 GCF_035709525.1 Hymenobacter sp.
CGTTGTGGCGTTAGGAGTTAGTTCTCCGGTAGAGATGCTTCGGCTGCGCTGCGCTCCGCTCAGCATGACAAGTGTAAACCTCACCCCATGCATTCCTACTACCTGTTTCTAAGCGCTACCCTGCTAGCCCTCCCTGCCGCCGCCCAAACCGCCGCCCCGCTGCAAGTCGCCAGCCCCGACGGGGCGGTGCGCGTGACCGTGGCGCTGGCCGCCGGCGGCCGGCCCACCTATGCCGTGCGCTACCGCGATGCCGAGCTGCTGCAACCCTCGCGCCTGGGCTTGCGCCTGGCTGGGGCCGACCTCAGCCAAAACCTCAAGCTGGCCAAGGCCGACGCGCCTACCAAGGTCAGCGACAGCTACCAGCTGCAAACCGATAAGCGCCTCAACTGCCGCTACCAGGCCAACCGCCGCGTGTTTCGCTTTGCGGGCGACAAGGGCACCACGCTCAGCGTCGTGTTTCAGGTGTCGAACGACGGGGTGGCGTTTCAGTACTTAATCGAAGGGCCGGCCAAGGACGTGCAGCGCCTCGAAGCCGAGCAAACCAGCTTCCGGCTGCCGGCCGGGGCGCGGGGCTGGCTGCACCCGCACGCCAAAGCCCAGACGGGCTGGGCCAAAACCCAGCCTTCCTACGAAGAGAACTACAAGATGGGCGTGGCGGCCGGCACGCCCGGCCCGCTGGGCGAAGGGTGGTCGTTTCCGGCGCTTTTTCAGGCCAATAAGCACTGGGTGCTGCTGACCGAGGCGGGCATGGGTCGCACGTATTGCGGCACCCACCTGGCGCAGGAGTCGCCGGGCGGCGAATACGGCATTGCGCTGGCGCAGCCCGCCGAGCGCACCCTGCCCGACGCCCCGGCCGCCCCCGAAAGCCGCCTGCCCTGGCGTACGCCCTGGCGCGTGCTGGTAGTAGGTAATTCGCTGGCCCCCATCGTGGAATCAACCCTGACTACCGACCTGAGCGCACCGGCCATGCCCGCGCCCGTGGCGGTGGGGCGGCCTGGCAAGGCCTCGTGGTCGTGGGTGCTGCTGGGTGATGACAAGACGACCTACGACGTGCAGCGCCGCTTTATCGACTACGCCGCTGACATGGGCTGGGGCTACTGCCTGGTCGATGCGCTGTGGGACAAGCAAATCGGCTACGACAAGATGCAGGAGCTGGCCCAGTATGCCCGCTCCAAAAAGGTGGGTTTGCTGGTCTGGTACAACTCGAACGGCAGCTGGAACGAGGCCCCGCAGACGCCCAAAAACGTGCTCTTCGAGGCTGAAAGCCGGCGCAAGGAGTTTGCCCGCATCAAGCAGATGGGCATTGCGGGCGTGAAAATCGACTTCTTCGGCGGTGATGGGCAGTCCTTCATGAACTACTACCAGGACTTGCTGACCGACGCCGCGCAGGCGGGCTTGCTGGTTAATTTCCACGGCACGACCATCCCGCGCGGCTGGAACCGCACCTACCCCAACCTGGTGAGCATGGAGGCCGTGAAAGGCTTCGAGTTTCTGACCTTCGACCAGAAGAACACCGACCAGGAACCCACGCACTGCGCTATGCTGCCCTTCGCCCGCAACGCGGTGGGGCCGATGGACTTCACGCCGATGGCCTTTTCGGAAATCCGCGGCAAGGAGCGCCGCACCTCCAACGCCTTTGAGCTGGCCTTGTCGGTCGTGTTTCAGTCGGGCGTGCAGCACTATGCCGAGGTGCCCGAGGGTATGGCCGCCCAGCCCGCCTACGTGCAAAGCTTCGTGAAAAACCTGCCCCCGCAGTGGTCCGACGTGAAGCTGCTCGACGGCTTCCCCGGCGAGTACGTGGTGCTGGCCCGGCAGGCCCCCGGCGGCGGCTGGTACGTGGCCGGCATCAACGGCACCGACGCGCCCAAGACCATCCAAATCGACCTCACCAAGCTGGGCATCAAGGGCGGCACGCTCATCACCGACGGCGACACCAACCGCAGCTTTGCCACGCGGCCGGTGTCGGGCACCACGCTCAGCGTGACGCTGCCCGCGCGCGGCGGCTTCGTGGTGCAACCTAAGTAGCCAAGTCGGTATCAGTCAAGGGTGGCGCGCGGTCAATTGCCTAGAAGGGTTGGCCGCGCGCCACTTTACTTATAAAGCTTGCTTATGTCAATGCTGAAAAGACTACTTCCCGCCTTTGGCCTGCTGCTGGCCTTGGGTAGCTCCCACCCGCTGGCCGCCCAAACCACCGACAAAGCCGTGTTGCTGCAAGGTGTGGGCAAGCTGCCCACGCCCGTTGAGCCGGATTTTATGGCGACCACGATTACCCTCAACGAGCAGCCCGAGATTATCCTCACGGTCGAAGCCAACCCGGATGACCTCGACCAGTCGCTTCAGCTCATTGCCTTGGCTAGCAGCCGGCTGGGACAGAGTAAGGTGTTGGCATTTAGCACGTCCGCGTATTTTCATCAGCCACTGGTGCAGCAGGTTGAGGTGCAGCAGCTGTTGCAGAACTGCCTGAGCTGGGGCAGTAGCGCCCGCCACAAGCGCGTGCAGGTGTGGGGCGGCGACGCGGCCCTGACGGCGTTTCTGACCCGGCAAGCGCAAGCCAAGCTGATGGGCACGGCTGGCGCGCTCGACCCGTCGGCCGATATTCTGCTGCTGAGCCAAGAGGTAGCCGATACGGCCACGGTGCGCCGCATCGAAGGCTTTGTGCGCCGGGGCGGCACACTGCTTTGCGCCTACCCGCTAACTAATGGGCCGCAAACGCCTGCTCGAACGCAGTCCGAAGCGCGCTTCAACCACCTGCTGCGCCAGGCCGGGCTGCTGCAAAGCAGCTACCTCACCGCGCGCTACCCTGAGCGCGCCTACCTGCTCACGGGCCCAGTGCCGAAATACCTGGGCATCCGCAATATGCTGGCCAGCGTGGAGGAAAAGGTTTACCAGATGCCGCCGGGCCTGATGCGGGGCGGCTACATCTTCAACTACACGCTGGAGCAGGTGCTGGCGCAAAACCCGCCCGACGCGCCCATCCAGCAGCGCCTCAGACGGGTGGCGCACTACCGGCCCGATTCGCTGCTGGTGCCCACGCCCGAAAAGCCGGTGAAAGTGGGCCGCAATTATTCGGTGTATATGCTCCAACACCTATTGCGGGAAAACGAGCTGCGCGAGCACCCCAACCCAGCCTACGTGGCACCCGCGGCGGCTTCGTTTCCGGGCGCGGTGCCCGCCTCGGCCCCCCGCCTCACCACCGAGCTGGCGCTGCCCGTGCGCGTGGGCACCAATGGGGTGTGGGAGCCGGCACCAGGCTTCCGGCTGGCGCACGGCACGGGCCTGTACGTGCCGCCCGGCGAGAAGGTGGTTATCTATTTGGCGGCCAAGGACTCGGCGCGCCGGCTGGCGGCCCAGATTGGCGTGCATAGCGACGACCTGACGGACAACACCAGCCTCACCCGCGAGCCATTTGACCTGACGCGCCATTTTGAGCTGAAGCCGGGGCGCACGGAAATCTACTCGCCCTACGGCGGCGTTTTGCTTTTTAATATTCCCGATACGACTTCGCTGAAAGTGCTGCGCGTCAGGGTAGAAGGCGCCGTGCAGGCCCCGCGCTTTGAGCTGGGCAAAACCAGCGTGGCCGAGTGGCAAAAGACCATCCGGCAATACCCCGCGCCCTGGGCCGAGCTGGTGAGCAACAACATCAGCCTTACGGTGCCCTCGGCGCGCATCCGTACCCTCGACGACCCTACCAAAGTGCTGCTGTTCTGGGATGCCGTGCTGGCTACCGATGCCAAGCTGGCGGCCCTCACCGTGCCCCGCGGCCACCCCGAGCGCATTATCGTGGACCAGCAACTGCCGGAAGTGGCCTACATGTTCGCGGCCCCCGACCGCGTTGTGGTGCCCAACGACGAGAGCACTGCGCACATGCTGGACGCGGACTATATGTGGAAAAACGGCTCCTGGGGCCACTTCCACGAGTTGGGCCACCTGCACCAGTTTCGGGGCATTGACTTCAGTGGGTTGACTGAGGTAAGCGTCAACTTGTACACCATGTACGTGTTTGACAAGCTACTACACCAGGGCTTGTATGTGCATAACCACCACGAGCGGCTGGGTAGCAAAGAGAAGGTAACTGAGGAAATGCGCAAGTACCTGGCCGACTCGCCTTCCTTCGAGAAGTGGAAGGCCGACCCTTTCCTGGCCCTGGCCATGTACGTGCAGCTTATCGAAACCTTCGGCTGGGCACCCATCGAGCAGGTGTATCGGCAGTACCGGCAGCTGCCCAAGAGCCAGTACCCGGCCACCGAGGCGGCCAAGCGCGACTACTGGTTCACGGCCATCAGCACGGCCACCCGGCGCAACCTGGCGCCCTTCTTTGCGCAGTGGAAAGTGCCGGTGGGGGAGGAGGCCGCCAAGGCCGTGGCCACGTATCCCACCTGGCTGCCGCCCGAAATGCAGGCTAAATAAGGGTAGTCCGACCGGGTCGCCGCTGGCGCGGGGCGTAGGGTAAGCAGGCTCGCCGGGCGTATCGCCTCACCCCCCGGCCCCCTCCGAAAAGGAGAGGGGGAGCCAGGCGTCAGTTAGGAGTTGTGAGTTAAGAGTTAGCCTTTTCTCCAGCCAAAAAGTCCC
>NZ_DASTEP010000115.1:0-17219 GCF_035709525.1 Hymenobacter sp.
CGGTTTAACACCCCGAAACACTTCGCGAATTAACACCCTCCTTATGCGCCAACTTTTCCTGTTGCTGCTATTAATCAGCGCCCCAGCCCACGCCCAGCTCGACAGCCTGCAAGCCAAATACCCGTTTCTGAACACCTCGGCCAACCACATTGAGAACGCCACCATCGGCCTCCAGCGCTTCTATCAGCGGCTGCGGCAGGTGCAGCGGCAGCCCGCCGCCCTACCCGGCAGCCGCGTGAGCATCGTGCATCTCGGCGACTCGCACCTGCAAGCCGACGAGTTTTCGGGCCGCGTGCGGCAGGAGTTGCAGCGCGCCCACGGCAGCGCCGGGCGCGGGCTGGTTTTCCCGTTTAGCGTGGCCAAAACCAACGGCTCGCCCAGCCTGCGCACCACCGCCACCGGCGGCCGGTGGCGCGCCAAGCGCGTGCTATCGGCCCAGGCCGATAGCACGCTGCCGGTGGGCCTCAGCGGTATCAGCCTGGCCACGGCCGACTCGGGCGCGGCGTTCACGCTGCGCGTGCCTATCCGGTACTGGACTGATTATCAGTTTAACTACTTGAAGCTGCTGCGCCAGCCCGGCCCGGCGGCCTTCGACTGGCAGGTGCTCAGCGAGCGCGGCCGGGTGCTGGGCACGGTGCCCGGCGCGGGCCGCGGCGTGGCCGATTCGCTGCCGCTCGACTCGCTCCGCAGCCAACTCACGCTGCGCGCCACCCGCCGCGGCCCCGCCCAAACCAGCGCCGTACTCTACGGCCTGCTGCTCGAAAACGGCCGCCCCGGCGTGCTCTACCACACCATCGGCATCAACGGCGCGGCCGTGCGGCACTACAATCGGGCGCCGCTTTTCTTCGAGCAAATTCCACTGTTGCAGCCCGATTTGTTTATCATCTCGCTCGGCACCAACGACGCTTTTCACGCCGGCGAGTTTGAGCCCACGCGCTGGCTGGCGCAGCTCGATACGCTGGTGAGCAACCTGCGCCGCCGCGCGCCCCAGGCCGAGTTCCTGCTCTGCGCGCCCGCCGACTCGTACCGCGCCCGCCGCTACCGCAACCCCGACCTCGGCCGCCTTTCGGCCGTGCTGCGCACCTACGCCCAGGCCCACGACCTCGCCTACTGGGACTTCGCGGCCGTGCAGGGCGGCTACGGCAGCATGGGCCGCTGGCGCGACGCCGGGCTGGCCCTCAACGACTTCGTACATTTTTCTTCGGCTGGCTACGACTTGCAGGGCCTGCTACTTTACCTCGCGCTCCAGGATGGACTTTCTGCGTTCCCTACTCGCTGATATTGATTTTGACCGGCTGCTCGGCCAGTTTGCCTACTCGCCCAAGAGCCCGATGATTTTCAACACGGGCTTCTTTTTGCTGCTGTTTCTGGGCTTCCTGGCCATCTACCAGCTGCTGCGTAATCACCACCGGGCGCGGCTGCTGTACGTCACGGCGTTCTCGCTGTTCTTCTACTATAAGTCAAGCGGCTGGTACTTCCTGCTGCTGGTTTTTTCGACCATTGTCGAATACAACTTCGCGCTCTGGATAGCTGACTCCAGCAGCCAAACCAAGCGCAAGCTGCTGCTCACGCTCAGTCTGATTGTCAACCTGGGGATGTTGTTTTACTTCAAGTACACCAACTTCTTTCTCAGTGGCTACCAGGCCCTCACGGGCCAGCCGGTGCCGGTGCTGCACGTGCTGCTGCCGGTGGGCATCTCCTTTTACACCTTCCAGACGCTAAGCTACACGCTGGACGTGTACCGCCACCAGATAAAGCCGCTGCGCAACATCTGGGACTTCGCGTTTTTCGTGTCCTTTTTCCCGCAGCTCGTGGCCGGCCCCATCGTGCGGGCGTCCGATTTTATTCCGCAGATTCCCAAAAAGCCCTTCCTCTCGCGCGAGGACATGGGCCGGGCGGTGGTGCTCATCGCGGCGGGCCTGTTCAAGAAAGCCATCATCTCCGACTACATCAGCCTCAACTACGTCGACCGCATTTTTGACATGCCCACCCGCTACAGCGGCATCGAAAACCTGCTCGGCGTGTACGGCTACGCCATGCAGATTTACTGCGACTTTTCGGGCTACTCCGACATTGCCATCGGCATCGCGCTGCTGCTGGGCTACCGCCTGCCGCCCAATTTCCTCTCGCCCTACCAGAGCACAAGCATCACCGAGTTCTGGCGGCGCTGGCACATTTCGCTGTCCAGCTGGCTGCGCGACTACCTCTACATTCCGCTGGGTGGCAACCGCAAGGGCGTTTTCCGGCAGTACCTCAACCTGTTTCTGACCATGCTGCTCGGTGGCCTGTGGCACGGCGCGTCGCTCACCTTCGTGCTGTGGGGCGCGCTGCACGGCGCGGCGCTGGCGGTGGATAAGCTGTTCAAGCAGATTTTCAAGCCCGGCGATAGCTGGTTTACCAAGCTACTAGGCTGGGTGATTACCTTCCATTTCGTGTGCTTCTGCTGGATATTCTTCCGCGCCGGCTCCTTTGAAATCGCGACCCAGGTTATCCACCAAATCACGCATCAGCTGCGGCCCGATTTGCTGCCGCAGGTAGTGGCCAGCTTCCGCGCGGTGTTCGCGCTCGTGGCGCTGGGCTATTTGCTGCATTTCATCCCGGATGGCTTCACGTTCAGCCTCGAAGGTGCGATGGGCCGGCGCTCGGTGGTGACGCAGGCTGCACTCATTACTATAATTATCTGGCTGGTGATTCAGGTGAAGTCGGCCGAGATTCAGCCATTTATCTACTTCCAATTCTAAACCGCAGATTCAAACGGATTTTTAGGATTTAACGGATGCGCCCGCTGCGCGGGCTGGCTAGTTGGGTGTTTTCTTATAAGCCTCTCACTAATAGATTAGTGAGAGGCTTTTTAGTGGTTTTTTGGTTGACTGCTGCTGGCTGTGGGAAACTACGCTGGCCCCCGCGCTACTGCGGCAGGCTCCCCTCTCCTTTTCGGAGAGGGGCCGGGGGTGAGGCGTCGCGCTCGAATAGCCTTCTAGCCGTATTACCGAATTACTACTTAATGCAACATGGTTTCAAAATACGAATAACCTGAGCTACATTTGTCCTTCATATAAGTTTGAATAGTCACTTTTACTGCTAAATGAAGGCTTCTGAATATACCGGCCACCGCTTCGCGAACCGTGTACTACGTTGCGCCAACTGGTGCCATGCTGCGCCGCTAGCGCGGCTTCTTGGCCTTTGGAGCCTGTTGCTGCTACTGGCCGCTACGGCCTCGGCCCAGACGATGGGCACCGTGACGGGCCACGTAGTGGGAACGGGCGGGCAGGCACTAGAAGGCATTTCGGTAGTAGAGCAAACCGGGCAGTTTGCCACGCTGACCGATGCGCAGGGGCGCTTCACGCTCGACAGGCTGCCGCTGGGCTCCTACACGCTCATCACGCGCAGCCTGGCGCACCAGGAAGCGCGCCGCACGGTGCTGCTGAGCGCCGAAACGCCCAACGCGGTGGCCGATTTTCGGCTGGCCGCCAGCTCTAACGCCATTCAGGAAGTAGAGGTGCTGGGGCGCAAGGAAACGACCTACAAGAGCGACTACAGCTTCGTGGGCACGCGCACAGCCACCGACCTGATGGACGTGCCGCAGTCCATCTCGACCGTGACCAAGGAACTGATGGACGACCGCCAGGCCTACCGCCTCACCGACGTGGTGAAGAACGTGGCGGGCGTAGCCCAATATTCTCACTACGACGATTTTACCATTCGCGGCTTTCGCAACGGCTACGAGAGCGGCTTCCGGCTGCTGAACGGGCTGCGCTCGGGCTTCAGCTTCGGCAACGCCTTCGTGCAGGCCCCGCTGACCGTGAACCTGGAGCGCGTGGAAGTGCTGAAAGGGCCGGGCGCGGCGCTGTTTGGCGACATCAACCCCGGCGGCACCATCAACATGGTGACCAAGAAGCCCCTGGCCGACGCCCGCCAGGCCGTCACGTTTTCGACCGGCAGCTTCAACACCATGCGCGCCACGGCCGACTTTACGGGGCCGCTCAACGACAAGCAAAACGTGCTCTACCGCTTCAACGCGGGCTACGAAAAAACCAACTCCTTCCGCGACGTCAACGACTCGAAGTCGCTGATGCTGGCCCCTACGGTGACGTTTTTGGTGACCGACAAGACGACGCTCAACGCCGAGCTGGTGTACACGCACGTGGACGGCTACCTCGACCGCGGCCTGCCCATCAAGAGCAACGACCTGTACGGCGTGCCGCGCGCCTTCACGCTGAGCCAGCCCAGCGACTACCTGCGCACGACCACTTATTACTTCAACGCCTCGCTGAATCACAAATTCAATAGCTGGCTGTCGTTCAATGCTTCTTACCTGGACTTCACCTACAACGAAGCGCTGAGCGAGCACCGCACGCTCAACAGCTACGACAACTCCGACGCCAGCAAGCCGCGCAATTCGATTATGAATTTGCGCTACTTCGACCGCCGCGCCGAGGAGTACACCAAGAACCTGTCGGCCTACTTCGTGGCCAATCGTAATACGGGCTCCATCAGCCACAAGCTCGTGGCGGGGGCCGATTTCATCCGCTTCAACACCGATAAGGAAAGTGCCATGTTTGAGGCCCGCCAACGCGTGGTGACCAGCGTGGCCAACGGCGTGGTGAGCCAGCGCGTGGCACCGCTGCAATTTGACCTCAACAGCCCGAGCTACGAAATCCGCGACCCGAGCACCTATATCCGCCGGGCCACGCCGCAGTTTTTCATCGATTATATCAACGCGGTGTACCACACCACGGGGCTGTACGTGCAGGACCAGATTGAGGTATCGCCGCGCCTGGGGCTGCTGCTGGGGGCGCGCTACGAGCTGTTTGCCGACGAGCGCGACTACGGCGACGGCTCGACGACCATTCCGCAAAGCAAGTTTTTGCCCCGCGCCGGCCTCACCTACGCGCTGCGCGAGAACCTGAATTACTTCGCCAGCTACAGCGCGGGCTTCCGGCCGCTGCGGCCCGAGCTCATCCGCTTTCCCGAGCGCTACGGGCGCAGCGAGCCGTTCAGCCCCGAAACCAGCTACCAGCTCGAAACCGGCCTGAAGGGCGAGTTTTTCAACAAGATGCTGTTTGCCACGCTGGCCGCTTACCAGATTGAGCGCCGCAACCAGCTCGTGGCCACCGGCTCGCTCACGGCGGCCGGGGCGGCCATCTACCGCCAAAACCAGGCCCGCTCGCGCGGCGTGGAAGTAGAGTTGACGGGCAACATCCTGCCCAATTTCAGTTTGAACGCCAACTACGCCTTCAACCACACCGAGGTGACCGAGGCCGACCTGGCCGCCGAAAAAGGCATGCCCCTGGCCAACGCCCCCCAAAACTCGGGCGGCCTGTGGGCCAAGTACACCTTCCTCACCCCTAGCCTGCGCGGCCTGGGCCTGGCCGTGGGCGGCAACTTCGTGGCCCGCCGCCGCTTCGAAAACCAGGTAGCACCCCTCGACGGCGGCCCCGACGAGTGGGCCTACTGGCCCGGCTACGCCGTGGCCGACGTAGCCCTGTTCTACACCATCAACCGCTTCAACTTCCACGTCAACGTCAACAACCTGTTTGACAAGTACTACTTCGTGGGCGGCTACGACTACTTCCGGGCCAGCCCCGGCGCGCCGCGTAACTACATGGCTACGCTGGGGTACTCGTTTTAAGAGCGTCGCCTCACCCCCCAGCCCCCTCTCCGAAAAGGAGAGGGGGAGCCTGACGACTACCTACGTTGGCTAGCGTCCGCTAACGGTCGGCTCCCCCTCTCCTTTTCGGAGAGGGGGCCGGGGGGTGAGGCGCTACATACCACCAGCACCTGAATTATACTAATGCCTCCCATCCTCGAAGCCCGCGACCTGCGCAAGGAGTACCCCGGCAAGCTGGCGCTCAAGAACCTGAATCTCCAGCTTGCACCCGGCGAGGTATTCTGCCTGCTGGGACAGAACGGGGCTGGCAAGTCTACGACCATCAACCTCTTCCTCGGCTTTATCGCACCCACGGCGGGCGCGGCATTCATCAATGGGCTGGAGGTAGCGCGCCACCCGCTCGAAATCAAGCGGCACCTGGCCTATATTCCCGAAAACGTGCTGCTCTACCCCCATCTCACAGGGCTCGAAAACCTGGCTTTGCTCAGCAGCCTGGCTGGCTTCAAGTACTCCGAAAGTGAGTTGCGCGCCTACCTAGCCCAGGCCGGGCTGCCGCCCGAGGCCGCCAGCCGCCGGGTAGGCACCTACTCCAAGGGCATGCGCCAGAAAGTGGGCATCGCCAGCGCCGTGGCCAAGCGGGCGCAGGTGCTGCTGCTCGACGAGCCCACCTCGGGCCTCGACCCCAAGGCCAGCAACGAGTTTTCGGAGCTGCTGCACCAGCTCAGCGGCCAGGGCACGGCCGTGTTCATGGCCACGCACGACATCTTCCGGGCCAAGGAAGTGGGCACGCGGGTGGGTATCATGCGCGAGGGCGAGCTGGTCGACGTGCGCACCACCGCCACCCTCAACGCCAACGAGTTGGAGCAGCTCTACCTCACGCACATGCAGTAAGCTCATGGTCAGAAGCATTGCCCACAAAGAATTTCTCAGCACCCTGCGCGACCGCCGCTTCGCGGTACTGAGCTTGCTGGTGCTGGCCCTGCTGCTGGCCGCCACGCTGGTGGGCCGGCGCGGCTACGCCACCTTGCAGGCCGAGCGTGCCCTGGCGCAAGCAACGGTGAATGAGCAGTTTCACCACCAGCCAGGGCGGCACCCGCACCGGGTGGCGCACTACGGCACGTTTGCCTTCCGGCCCCGGGCCGCGCTCAGCTTTCTGGATAGCGGGCTCGATTCGTTTACCGGCGCGGTGGTGTACCTGGAGGCGCATCAGCAGAACAGCGTCAATTTCAGCCCCGCCCAGCAGGCGGGCTCGCTCATTCGCTTTGGCGAGCTGTCGGTGGCGTTCGTGCTGCAAACGCTGGTGCCGCTGCTGCTGATTTTCCTGTGCTTCGGGGCCTTTACCGAGGAGCGCGAGGCGGGCACGCTGCGCCTGCTGCTGAGCCAGGGCACCACGCTGCGGCAGGTAGCCTGGGGCAAAATAGCCGGCTACGGCCTGGCGGCGGCGCTGGTAGTGGGGCCGGCCCTGGCGCTGGCCGGCGCGCTGCTTTTTAGTGGTGAAGCCACAGCCAGCAGTTCCGACCGCGGGGCGCGGCTGGCCTTGTTCGGGCTGGGCTACGTGGTGTATTTCTTCGTCATTATCGTGGGCGCGGTGGTGGTGTCGGCGCGGGCCAGCCAGTCGCGGGCGGCGCTAGTAGCGCTACTAGGCTGCTGGATGCTGGGCTGCCTCATCCTGCCCAAGGCTACCGCCAACCTGGGCGCGGGCCTGTTCCCGGCCATCACCAAGGCCCAGCTCGATGCCGCCGTGCACGAGGAAGCCCAGCACGGCATCAACGGCCACGACCCGCAGGACCAGCGGGCGGCGGCCCTCAAGGCAGCCCTGTTCAAAAAATATAACGTCACCGACGAGAAAGACCTGCCCGTGAGCGTGGCCGGCGTGACGATGGCTGAGGGCGAAGCCTATTCGAGCCGGGTGTACCAGCAGCATTTCGCCGACCTCACCCGCACCTACGAGCGCCAGAATACCCTCTCCACCTGGGCCAGCCTGCTCAACCCCTACCAGGCCATCCGGCCGCTGTCAATGGGGCTGGCCGGGTCCGATTTTGCCCACTACGTGCACTTTCAGCAGGCTGCCGAGGCCTACCGCTACCAGCTCGTGCAGCACCTCAACGGCCTGCAAGCCGGCATGGGCTACGGCGACAAGGAGCGCCGCCTCGACGCGGCAACCTGGCGAGCCATCCCGGTTTTCACTTACTCAGCGCCACCGCTGGGCTGGGCGCTAGGGCCGTTGGCCCTGCCCGCGCTGGCGCTGCTGGCCTGGACGCTGGGCCTGAGTTGGCTGGGAATGCGGCTGGTGGACCGGAGCGCAACGGGGTAAGGCTTTTCGAAACCTTACTCTATTCCGTCATGCTGAGCGCAGCGAAGCATCTCGCGTGGTGCAGTAATCTTCAACGTTCGCAGACGTCAGCGAGCGAGTTGCTTCGCTGCGCTCTGCATGACAGCCTTGTTTTGTTTTTGCTCGAAAGTCTTGCTTAGGCTGACTTGCTCTCCGCCCTTATGCGCCTCTTCCGCCTGCTTTTTTACTACGAATACCTGCATTTCAAAGCCGCGCGCGGCCTGTTGCTGCTCACGGGCCTGCTGCTGGCGGCGGGGCTATACGGCATCTACTACGGCACGGCCGAGGTGGCCCGGCAGCGCCGGCACCTGGCCGAGCTGCCCGCCCTGGGCCGCCACCAGGTAGCCGAGCTGAAGGTGAAATTTCCCGGCCCCGCCGAGGCGGGCGAGGTTGGCTACTACCATCAGAATTACGCCCTGCACCACCCCAGCGCCTGGGCCGGCCTGGCCCTGGGCCAGCGCGACGTAAACCCCTACTACCTCAAGCTACGCCTGCTGGGCCTGCAAGGCCAGCTCTACGCCTCCGAAAACGTGAACCCCGCCAAGGCGCTCAGCGGCAATTTCGACTTGGCCTTTGTAGTGGTGTACCTGTTTCCGCTGCTCATTATCGCGCTGGGATTTAACCTGCTGTCGAGCGAGCGCGAGCAGGGTATTTTGCCGCTGCTGCTGGCCCAGCCGGTGAGCGCCACACAGCTGGTGCTGGCCAAGCTGGCGTTTCGGTTGGCGGTGGTGCTGGGCTTGGGGGCGCTGCTCTCGGCCGCGGGGCTGGCCTGGGCGCGGGTGCCGCTCGATGGCCGCGTAGGCCTGTGGCTGGCCCTGGGCGGGGTGTACTGCCTGTTCTGGTTTGGGGTGGTGCTGCTGGTCGCGGCCGGGCAGCGCAGCTCTTCCTTCAATGCGGTGGCGCTGCTCGGGGCGTGGCTCACGCTGGTGGTGCTGGTGCCCAGCCTGCTGAGCGTGTACGTGGCCGCCGCCCGGCCGGTGCCGCAGGGCCTGGCCCTCACCATGCAGCAGCGCGAGGCCATCCACGGCGGCTGGGACCAACCCAAGACGGAGACCATGCAGCGCTTTTTTACCCAGTACCCGCAGTACCGCGACACGGCCGCCATCCGCGAGCGCTTCGCGTGGCGGTGGTACTATGCTTTTCAGTACTTGGGCAACCAGTCGGCCACGCCGCTGGTCCGGGCCTACGCCCAAGGTCAGGCCCAGCGCCACGCCCTGGCCCAGCGGCTGGCCTGGCTTTCGCCAGCGCTCAGCGCGCAGCTTAGCTTCAACGCCCTGGCCGGCACCGACCTGCCCGCCCACCTGGCCTTCCAGCAAAGCGCTACCCGCTACCACGATGCGCTACGGGCGTTTTACTACCCGTTTTTGTTCAAGAAAATTCCTTTCACCCACGCCGACTACGCCCGGCTGCCTACCCACTCCTTCACCAGCCCCAGCGATGCGGGCGCGGCCTGGGCGGGACTGGGGCAGTTACTGTTGAGCACGGCGGCGTTGTATGCGCTGGGGCTGGCGCTACTACGCGGCAGGGAGGTGATTATTCGGTAACGGTAGTCGGCCGCAGCTAAAATCGTCTGTCATTGCGAGCGCAGCGAAGCAATCGCATCTGTTGAGGGTCGCCATTCGGGTTCCGTTTGGGTGCGATTGCTTCGCTGCGCTCGCAATGACAGACGATGATGACAAATGATAGAAAGCGCGGACTTGCAGAGTCCACGGTACTACCGGCCGTAACTTTGCGCCCCTCACCGCAAAAAGTTTATGCCCAGCAAAGCCACCAAGCTCGCCAACTCCATCCCGCCCGAAGCCCTCCTCAACGTCGAAATTCAAGACATGGTGGCCGAAGGCAAATGCCTGGTTCGCATCAATAACCTCGTCGTTTTCGTGAACCAGGTGGCCCCCGGCGACGTGGTGGACTTGCGCATCAGCAAGGCCCACAAGCGCTTTATGGAGGCCATGCCCACCAAGTACCACAAGTATTCGGAGCTGCGCACCACGCCCTTCTGCCAGCATTTTGGCACCTGCGGCGGCTGCAAGTGGCAGCACATGACCTATGACGCGCAGCTCAACTACAAGCACCAGCAGGTGGAAGACACCTTGCAGCGTATCGGCAAGGTGGAAATACCCGAAGTGCGCCGCATCATGGCCTCGCCCGAGCGCAAATACTACCGCAACAAGCTCGAATACACGTTCAGCTTCATGGGCTGGCTCACGGAGGAGCAGATTAAGGACGAAACCGCCGCGTACGACCGCCGGGTGCTGGGCTTCCACACGCCGGGCCGCTTCGACAAGATTATCGACGTGGAGCACTGCCACTTGCAGCCCGAGCCGAGCAACGAAATCCGCCTCTTCATCCGCGACTACGCGCGGGAGCACATGCTGCGCTTCGGCAACATCATCAAGCAAACCGGGCTGCTGCGCAACCTCATCATCCGCACCGCCGAAAGCACCGGCGAGACGATGGTAATTCTGCAATGCTACCGCGAGCACCAGGCCATCGAGCCGCTGCTCGATGCCGTGTACGCGAAGTTTCCGCAGATTACCTCGCTCAACTACGTGCTCAACGACAAGGGCAACGAAACCTTCCACGACCTCGAAGTGGTGTGCTACAAGGGCAAGCCCTACATCGAGGAGGAGATGGAAGGCCTGCGCTTCCGCATCGGACCCAAGTCATTTTACCAGACCAACTCGGCCGGCGCCTACAACCTCTACAAAGTGGCCCGCGAGTTTGCCGAAATCAAGCCCACCGACCTCGTGTACGACCTCTACACCGGCGCCGGCACCATCGCCAATTTCGTGGCCCGCCAGGCCCGGCGCGTGGTCGGCGTGGAGTACGTGGAGCAGGCCGTGCTCGACGCCCGCGTGAACTCGGAAATCAACGGCGTGACCAACACTGAGTTTTTCGCCGGCGACATGAAGGACATGCTCACCGAGGCTTTTACTAGCCACCACGGCCACCCCGACGTCATCATCACCGACCCGCCCCGCGCCGGCATGCACGAAGACGTGGTGAAGCGCCTCGTGGCCCTGCGCGCCCCCCGCGTCGTCTACATCAGCTGCAACCCCGCCACCCAGGCCCGCGACCTGGAGCTGCTCGACGAGGTGTATAAAGTGACCCGCGTGCAGCCGGTGGATATGTTCCCGCACACCCACCACGTGGAGAATGTGGTGCTGCTGGAGTTAAAGTAAGCTTTTAATGCCTATGGAGCATCCTTACAAATGCCTCCATTGTAGCTATTCCGAAGAGCGTTACGACTACAAAATACAGGTCTGTTAGCACTAGAAAAACCCAGATTATCCAATAAAGGCAACCGCTTCTTTGAGTATAAAAAATCACTGGAAGCAGATTAATAATTGCATAAGCCTCCAAGTAAGGCAAGTCAGAGTTGGTAACATCTGCCAAGCTAAATCCATAGCTAAAAAACACAGCCATCTGAGCGCAAGCAATGACGACTGGGATAATCGCTAATGTACTCGGCAGGTAACTCTTGGTCTTCTGCATTTATCTCAAATTTTATAGCTTGCTTTTATCAATTATAAATCAATAAGTAACCCATCCGGCCCGTCAGTTTACATTTTACATGGACTACTTCAACGACCCCGAGCTAAACGGCAAGTACCTGGGCACGATTACCAAGGATTTTGCCACCGCATCCGACACCATTAAGGAGGCATCGTATCAAATCCGCAAGCGAGAGATTTCGCAGTATCCGGTGTTCATCTTTGCCCGGCAGGCGGTGCAGCTCGGCAGCCTGCTCATCAACGCCGACGAGCAGGACTTGCAGTGGCACGTCTTCGCCAGCTACCTCGAAATCCTGGCCCAGCAGGGCATCGTAGACCCCGAGAAAATCGAAGATTTCACTGGCACCTGGAAAAACCCCGACGAGTTTTGCTGCCTGCTGGTGGTGGATGAGGAATTCACGAATTTCGTGTATATCCCTTACCCGGAAGACTGACCGCAGATTAAAACGGATTTTTAGGATTTAACGGATACGCCCGCTGCGCGGGCTGACTACTCGGGCGCAGGAGCGGCTTCGCCGGCTCTTTAATGGTTAGCCGAAGGCTACCCTGCGTGCAAGTAGTCAGCCCGCGCAGCGAGCGTATCCGTTAAATCCTAAAAATCCGTTTTAATCTGCGGTGAAGTGGTTGAAGCCTTGCGCGCGTAGCGGCACGGCCTGGCCGCCCTTCGTGATGAGGTTCACTGCGTCGCTCCGCTCCATCAGGTGTCCGATGACGGTGATATCCGGGTGGTTTTTGATTTTGGCGTGGTCTTGCACCGGGATGGTGAACAGCAGTTCGTAGTCTTCGCCGCCGTTGAGGGCCGCCGTGATGGGGTCGAGGTTGAACTCGGCCGCCGCTTCGAGCGTGGGGTTGGCCAGGGGCAGGTACTCGCTGAACACGCGCGCGCCGGTGCCGCTGGCGGCGCACATATGAAGCACTTCGGAGGCCAAGCCGTCGCTGATGTCGAGCATGGCGGTGGGCTGCACGCCCAGCTCGCGCAGCTCGTGCACGATGTCGAGGCGCGCTTCGGGCTTGAGTTGGCGCTGCACCACGTAGTTGTAGTTTTCGAGCTCGGGCTGGGTGTCGGGGTCGGCCAGGAAGGCTTGCTTTTCGCGCTCCAGCACTTGCAGGCCGAGGTAGGCGCCGCCGAGGTCGCCGGTTACGCACAAAATATCGGTGGGCTTGCCGCCCGCGCGGCGCACGGCTTTGCCGGCTTCTACCTGGCCCAGCGCGGTGACGCTGATAACCAGGCCGCCGCGGCTGCTGGTGGTGTCGCCGCCCACCAAATCGACGCCGTAGGCCTCGCAGGCCAGGCGCATGCCGGCGTACAGCTCTTCCACGGCCTCTACCGTGAAGCGGCTGGGTAGGCTGAGGCCCACCACAATTTGGGTGGGCGTAGCCAGCATGGCGGCCACGTCCGACACGTTGACGGCCACGGCCTTAAAGCCCAGGTGCTTGAGCGGCGAAAACGACAAATCGAAATGCACGCCTTCGACCAGCAGGTCGGTAGTGACTACTACCTCGTGCCCGGCGGGCGGGGCCAGGATGGCGGCATCGTCGCCAATGCCGAGCACGGTGCTGGGCTGCGTGAGCGTAATGCCCTGCTGCAAGCGGCGGATGAGGCCAAACTCGCCAAGCTGGGAAAGGGGCGTTAAATCGGACATAAGACTGATGGCTAGGGTAGATAGCGCGTAGGGATGAGCAGTAGCGCAAACTTCGTAGTTCGCGTCCGTTTGGGTGCTCGCCAGTGCACGCGAACTACAAAGTTCGCGCTACGGACCGCTCCGGCGCGCTATCCGCCGCCGGCGGCCGTAATTTGGCGGCTCGCCGGCGCATTAATCGCGCCGGTTTTTCGTTTGGTTTTTCATGAAAGCGCTTCTCTTCCTTAGCTGCCTGACCCTGGCCGTGCTGCCCATGTGCAAGCCCGACACTGCCAAAACCACTACCGATGCCGCCGCCGCCAACCCCGCTTCGCCCACCGAGGTGCGGGCGCAGTTTACCATCCTGCGCGACTCGGCCGAGAGCAGCTGGCAACGCATGATGAGCAGCGACGACCAGAAGCTGGCCGACGTGCGCGCCCTGCTGCAAGCCCTCAAAAAGCAGCCCCGCCTCGCGGCTGGCCTGGGCACGCTCGGCGAGCAGGCCACCCGCCTGCGCGCCCTGCGCTACGACCGCCAGAGCATGGCCACGTCGGCGCTCATCGACCGCTACGACGCGGCCCAGGACTCGGTACTCAAGCCGCTGCTACAACTAGCCGCGCCCGATGGCAACGCCCCTACCGAGGCCATCCGCGACCACGTCGAGCACATCATGAAGGCCGATGCCGACGTGCTCGGCTACCGCGCCCGCTACGATGCCGCCGCCAAGGCCTACAACGCCTACCTGCGCGTGCACCAAGCCGAATTCAACCAGATGGGCGCCAAATACGCCCGCCTGCAACCTTTGCCGCTGTTTGAGTTGAGCCAGTAATTAACTACCTTTTGATGGGCGGGGCCGCTACTCCGCCGCCGCCTCGCCGGGGTGCAGCTCGCGCACATCGGGGTGCTGGTAGTTGACAATGATAACCGAGAAAGGGTGCGGCTCGCCCTCGCGCTTTTCGAGGCGTAGCGCGCCGGCGTCGCGCAGGTGGCTCAGCAGCTGGCGGCGCTCCCAGTCGGGCAGCTCGGGCAGCACGTCAGTGAGGCGGCGCAGGAAGGGGCTGGCCCAGATTTCGGGCGTGCCCTGCTGGCCACCGTAGCGCTGAATCTGCTCCATCAGATACTCCAGGCAACGGCGCTCATTGAGGCTGGTAAGGCGGCGAATGGGCGCAAAGCCACCTTCGCCGCCCACTGACTCGGCCGGGGCACTGGCCGCAGGGCGGGCGGGCACCGGGGCCGTTTCGGGGGCGTCGGGCACGGGAATACTTTCAGGCGCGGGGGCTGCTACGGCTTCACCAGCGGCCAGGGTTTCGGCGGGCTGGGGCTCGGCCTGGGCGGCGAGGGCAACAGCATCCTGGGCGGCCTGGCGGGCGGCTGCACTTTGCACGCCGGCCAGCCCTTGCTCGCGCAGGCGGCGCTTTTCTTCGCCCAGCCTGATGCGGGCCGCGCGGTGGTCTTCGAGGGCTTGGAGGCGCTCGGCGGGCAGCAGCTGGCGGGCGTCGAGGTAGTGCTCCTGGCCCAGCATCAGCAGCAGGTCGCCCGATACGCTTTCGCGGAAGCCCACTACCTTCACCTGCCGCGCCTGGCGGCGCAGGTGCTGTAGCACCGGAATATAGTCGCGGTCGCCGGCCACCAGCACGAAGGTACCGATGTCGGGCCGGGTGTAAAGCACTTCGAGCGCGTCGATGCAGAGCTGCATGTCGGCGGCGTTTTTGTGGTCGGTACCGAGCACGTTGCGCGTGTCCACGCCCATGAGGTAGAGCGGCCCCTGCGGCCCGCTGGGCAGCTTGTCGAAGTCGGCGTAGGCGTAGAGCACCAGCGAGTCGAGGCCCAGCTCGCGCTTGAGCGTATCGCGCAGGGCGCGCACCAGGTCGAGGGCGTAGTCGTGCGGGTCTTGGGGGTCGAGGTAATGGTTTTTGAGAAAGTAGTACACGTTCTCAAAATCAATAAACACGGCCGCATACGGCGAGGCGGCCGCAGCCGACGGCGCGGCAGTGGAGATGGGCATAATTCGGAAACTAAAGGGATAAGACGAACAGCTACCGGCGTCAGCTCAACACGCAAAAAAGGGTAGCATCAGGAAGGGCGTCGGGGCAAAGGTCGCATAAAATCCCGGTGCCCGGTCAGCTTCCCGGCGGGCGCGCCAGGCTTATCCGACTCCGGCACCCCTACCACGCAAAAGCGCCCGCTACGGGGGTAGCGGGCGCTTTTGGTTTTACTACTGCTAGCTGCGGGCCGATTTCAGCTTAATTTTGACCTTAGCCGGGCTGCTGATGTTGAGCGCGGTAAGAGCCGATTCCGAATCGAGGTATTTGGAGGCGTAGCCAGCGTTCGACTTGTTGAGAAACAGGCAGCTGCCACCTTTTACCAAGTCGATAATCTGAGCGTAGGAGTCGAGCGGCAGGGCGGGGCAGCCGAGGCTGCGGCCCAGGCGGCCGTTTTGCTTGATGAAGGCCTCGCTCACGTAGTCGGCACCGTGCATCACCACCGAGCGGGCCAGGGCATTGGTATTAAAGCCTTCATCCATGCCATTGAGGCGCAGCGAGTGGCCATGCTTGCCTTCGTATTCGTGGCCCGTCACGTAAAAGCCCAAGCTGCTCATGTTGCTCTCGTTGGTGTTCGAGAAGCTGCTGGCTTCGTTTTCGCCCGAGTTGTGGCCGTGGGCTACCAGCGTGTGATACAGCACCTTGTGCGCCGACAAATCGAGCACCCACAGGCGCTTTTCGGTCGAGGGCAGGTCGAAGTCCACCACCGTCAGGCGGTCCTGGTTTTCGGCCAGGCGGCCGGCCTGCTTGAGGTTGAGGTAACCGGTGAGGGCTTTCTGAAATACCTCAAAGCGCAAACCCTGCTGCTCGGCCCCAAGGCTGGTATACAGGTCACGGGCCGTGCTTTCGAGGCGCGAGAGCGGGGCCAGGGATACTTTAGCTTTGAGCTTGGGCGGGTGGCCATTGGCCAGCGAGCGCGCCACCGGGCCGGCCAGCGGCGTAGCCAGAAACAGCGACGCCACGAAAGGCAGCACGCGCCGCATGAGGCGCTGCGACTTGCGGGCGCTGCGCTGGCGCTGCACGACGCTGGTATGGTGATGGGGATGCTGCGATTTCATAACTTCCTACAGCTAGAGAAATACTACGTGAGCTGGTTCTTGCCGCCCAGCTCACTGCCTAAACTTAAAGCAATATACGAAACAGGTTGCTCTGAGGTCAGCTAAAACCCCGTGGCGGCCAAAAAAATTCCCCCTCCCTAGCGCCAGCCGCGCCGGGCAAAGCGCCGCCCGGCCGCCGCCCCGTCGAGCCAGCGCGAGGCCAGCCCCGGCCCGCTCAGCAGCAGCAGGCTGCCGGCTGGCAGGGCACTGATAATCTGCCGGTACTGCGCCGGCGGCAGGGCTGGGCAGCCCCGGCTGTAGCCCAAGTGGCCGTGCTGCCGCACGTAGGCGGGGCCGGCGTAGTCGGCGGCGTGCAGCACCACGTAGCGGCTGGCGGCGTTGGCATTCTGCCCCTTATCGAGGCCCATAAGGCGGCGCGAGTAGCCGTGCAGGCCGCCGTAGGTGCCCGAGGTGCGATAAAAGCCCAGCGAGGTGCAAGCCGATTTTGCAGTATTGGAGAAGCGCCGGGCGCGCAGGTGGCCCGAGCCCCGGCCGTGGGCTACCAGGCTGCGGTGTAGCACCTTGCGCTGCGCTAGGTCGATTACCCACAGGCGCTCGGTGGTATTGGGCAGGTCCATATCGGCTACAGCCAGCCGGCCGCCCTGCTCGATGCGGCCCGTGGGGTGCAGCGTGAGGTAGCCCACGCAGGCCTGGGTCAGCACTTCGGGGCGTAGCGCGGCGGCGGCGGGGCCGAGGTCGGCGCGCAGCTGCGCGATGGCTTGGCGCAGCGTATCGGGTAGCACCGCCACGGGCGGCACCGGCGTGAGGCGCAAAGAATCGGGCGCGGCGGGCGGGGGCGTCTGGGCCGCGGGGGGCGATATTTTGGGTGGTAACGGGCTGGAGGACTGCGCCGACTGGCAGCCCGCCAGGGCGAGCGCTGCGCCTACGCTAACGCCATATAATAAGCTCAACAACTGCCGCATAAGCCAAATATAGCGCGCCTTTCGACGGTAGATTGGGCTTGGTAGTCCGAGCGCGGGCGCAGCCCGCAGCCACATCAGGT